>NZ_JBXWQF010000032.1:0-34975 GCF_059612245.1 Ruegeria sp. CDSA079
CGTTTCAGTCCCATAGTTAATCTCCTTTGGTGCAGTAAATGCTATCAAAGGAGCGGCATCAAACCGTGACAGGTCCAACAGTGAAATTGAGGGGCACAAAGAACATTCACTGAATCATAATTGTAAAAAAGAAGATCATTCTCAGATTAAGGTGACCCAGGATCAAATGGAACACGCATTCCCTCGGCTGTGTTCAGAATTGAGGTTTGCCCGAGACCAAGCGCATTGTGATCAACTGATGGACCAGTTGGCCGACCACATGCTGCTTGGAGAGGCTTGGTATGCAATGAAATTATCGCATGGCCCAGCCATACGCTTCATGGCCTTAGGTTATATCTTGCAACGCGTTGAGAGGATTCAAAGCCATAGATCCTACCTGACATCGATCATGAGCAAGATTGATCGGGGAGACATGGAGCCAACGGCACTGTTAATACCTCAGATAACTAGGCAGGGTGGGTTGGAAAATCTCAAGAATACTTAGCGTGCTGTACAGGACATTTTTCCATCATCTGCTTCGGATTCGCGGAGAGCTACGCAAGCGCATTTACTATGGCAATTATGACGCGGTGCATCGGAATGTAGCCAGTTGCTCGAAGGCGACTCCGGAAGCCTCGGCATTGGCTTATCTCCGAGGAATGATTGGGAATACGAGGGCAGGGGAGTTGCATCTTAACCGCCGCCTCTATGGAGGAATTAGCAGGTAGGCGCTTTGAGTTTTCTACACGAGGCACGGCACAAAGGATCGAACCGCCTTGATTGTCAAGAATTTGGTCCATATATTGTGGCAACAGGAGTGATCGATATGGAATTACGTGATCTTGTAGAAGACCGGCTGATCTCACCGGATCGTCTGGCCCGACATCTTAAAACCACCAAGCGCGAGATTGGTGAGACCTTAGGCATTGCTCCGGAATCCTTGTCTCGGCGGCAGCGTGTAGCTTCCGTATCGGTCCAGACATCCTTGCGTCATCTTGTCGAGATTCTGAATGCCGTTGCACCGGCTGTTGGAAACTCGCTCATGGCCTATGCCTGGTATCGGTCTGAACCCATTGTGGGTTTTGGCGGGCGCACGCCCGAGGAAATCGTAAAGGATGGAGAAAACGCGGCGTTGAAGTCCCATATTCTGCGGCGTCTAGAAGGCGGTTACGCTTGAAGCATGCCATCAGGGTGCAGCGTACTGTCATCCGTGCCGCCAAGCCGCGCTGGTCGTATCTGCCAACATCGGGGGAGGGGGCTGCGCGCCGGGGTGGGCGGTTCAACCCGATCGGGGAGCCCGCGCTCTATACGTCGCTTTCTCATGAATCAGCCGCGCGTGAGGTGCGTTTCAGCCTGAATCAAGAACCCTATACGTTTTATTTTCTGGCGGTTGATTGCCATCATTTCGTTGATCTGACCAGCCGGGAAACCAGACAGGCATTGGGCATCACTTGGGAAGACATCGCCAATGACAACTGGGAATCCGAGATGCACCAGGGATTGGTTCCATCAACCCATGTTGTTGCAGAAAGGCTGAAAGGCGAAAACTACGCCGGTGTCCTGGTGAATAGTTTCGCAACGGGGGCCACTCCTGATGACATCAATCTGGTTCTTTGGGACTGGGATGCAGTTGACTATTTACCGTCCAGTAGACCAAATGCGGTGATGGTTCTGCACAGGGATGACTTACCGAACAGTGATGTATCCTGGCAATAAATCTGAGTCCCTGATTTCAAGAGTTTCACTATTGCCCGAATACCCGCCATTTCTAACAACAAACTATAAAGAGCTTGGCGCTGAAAAACTGGCACAGATCGCACTGGAAGATCTGAAAGGTATACGCGCTGCATTTATCAGATCACTTTCTGCGTCCGTAATACACTGTCTTTCAACAGAAAGGGCGTATTTTGTTGAAAAACTCACCCTTGATCGAAGCGTAAGTCGCTGATTCAATTCCTTCTGCAGGGAGGGATTTGCGATGATGGGACCGAGGCAGGAGGCGCAAGCGGCGCTGTTCTACGAGTTCTCGCTTGAGGATCATGTCCCGCAAGATCACCTGTTGCGTTCGATTGACCGTTTCGTTGATCTGGCCAGCGTGCGGGCTCATCTGGCGGATTTCTACAGCCACACCGGCCGGCCATCTGTCGATCCGGAACTGCTGATCCGCATGCTGCTGGTTGGGTATTGCTTTGGCATCCGGTCCGAGCGGCGGCTTTGTGAAGAGGTGCATCTGAACCTGGCATATCGATGGTTCTGCCGCCTCGATCTGAATGAGCGTATCCCGGATCACTCGACGTTTTCCAAGAACCGGCATGGACGCTTCCGCGAGAGCGAACTGCTGCGCCACCTGTTCGAAACGACTGTTGCGCGGTGTATCGAAGAAGGTCTGGTCAGCGGCCAGCGCTTGGCAATCGATGCCAGCTTGATCGAAGCCGATGCAAACAAACAGAATTCAACGCCAAAAGAAGAATGGGATGCATCAACCATCGATCCTGAAGATGCGCCTCGCGCGGTCCGCGAATATCTCGACACTCTGGATGAGGCGGCTTTTGGAGCTGCGAGCGAGGTGCAGCCCAAGTTCACCTCGCATTCTGACCCTGCGAGCCAATGGACGGCAGCGCGTAAAGGGCCTGCTTTCTTCAGCTATTCTGACAACTACCTGATCGACACTGACCATGGCGTCATCGTTGATGTCGAGGCCACACGGTCCATCCGACAAGCTGAGGTCGGATCGACGGAGACCATGCTGACACGGGTGAAAGACAAGTTCGACCTCGTCCCCGACTGGATGATCGCCGATACCGCCTACGGCTCCGGCCCGATGCTCGGCTGGCTCGTGGATCGCAAGATCGATCCTTACATCCCGGTAATCGACAAGGCCGGACGCCCCGACGGCACCTGGACACGCACAGACTTCGAATGGGACGCTGAGAATGATCAATATATCTGCCCAGAGGGTCACACGCTTAAACAGTTCCGCAGGAACTACTCAGACCCGAACCGGGGGCCGACGGGCAAGGGCACAGCCCGCTATCGCGCCTTGAAAGAAGTCTGCCAGGTATGTCCATCCAAGCCCAAGTGCTGCCCGAATGCCGATGCACGGAAGATCACCCGCGAAGAGCACGAAGATGCGCACCAGGTCGCCAGAGATCTGGCCAAAACCGAAGAATACCAGATTGCGATGAAGCTCAGAAAGAAAGTTGAGATGCTCTTTGCCCACCTCAAGCGCATCCTAGGCCTTGGACGGCTCCGATTACGTGGGCCGTGCGGCGCAAATGACGAATTCCTCCTCGCCGCCACCGCCCAAAACCTCCGCAAATTGGCCAAGATCTTTCCTGCACCGCAGCAAACGCTAAAAGCCTGATCAGAAAGGCGCTCGCGCTCTGTTCAGCGCATCACTTTCTGCGTCAGCAACACGTTGTTTTTCAACAGAATCGGCGGATAGTGTGAATTCGCCGCAGGCGCGAACCTGACAAACCAAAACGTTGAAAGCGGCCATCCACAATCGCATTAAATCAAGATTCTCTCTGCGCTGCCGTGGGTCGACTCCAAGCCCTGAGCGGACTCCATAGACCTGTTTACTTTCCGCAAACGTATCAGGCCGGAAGCGGCCCCTTGCAGACGTGAATCCGCAGCTGTGCTGCTGTATGTGCATTTATTCTAACGTAGCCCTAAGCGGTCGACCAACAAGGGCACTAGGCAACTCTGGAGCTAGGGCACAGAAGGAAGCAGCCATTCGGAGTTTTCGTGAAGCATGTTGGCTAAGGAGATCCGCCTGAAACCAACGCATCAATGAACTTTGAAAACAACTCTCCCTGAGATCGGATTTGCAGCTTTGAATACACGTTTCTTCGGTGGATACGCACCGTGCCCGGCGAAATCTCGAGAATCCGGCCGACGGCATCTGCGGAATGACCTTTGAGCGTGTATTCGACGACCTGGCGCTCTCTTGGGGTCAGGACACCCTGTCCGAAATTGGTAAAGGCAAGGGCTACGCTCTGATAAAGATCATCGCCTGTTGAGCTGCCTTCGCCTGACCCAAAATGGGTGGCGAGATCGTTCCAGTGGCGTTTGCATGTGGCTTGTACAACTGGCCAGAACTCATTGAGTTGCCGAATGTCTTTTGCCGAGAAGGCCTTTTCGGCGCGCATGGCAGAAACTACAACGGTCGCGCCGTCAAGTAGCCTGATGACAAATCCGATTTCTTCCGCCAAACCCGTCCGCGCGTAGTAGCTACGGTAATACTCACCTTGGAAGAACCTATCGGGGGCGAGATCACGTATGCGATGTAGTCCCGGAACGAAATCCGTTTCGCAAACCAGATAAAATGGATCAAGCAAGTAAGGGCCTTCTTGATAATCCTCAACAAAGACCTTGCGTTTGCTTCTTGGAAAATCGTCAAACAAATCCAAAGGTCGCGCCTGGCCAAAGTACCCGAACACGACAGTGTAATCGAAAGGGGTGATCTGCCTTAGCGCATCAGACAATGTTTGTGGAAAGCTCTCTGTGCCGATAGCGTCAATGAGCGTTCCGGTTGCTTCGTACGGAACTTTCATGATCCTCCCCCGTGCTCCGCTATTCAGATTGATATACTAAAAACGTGGTATATACACTGAAATGAGTTTTTCATACAGTTTTTCCGAAATGGATAGTAGTCAGCAAATCGGAAAAAGATAGAAATAAATGACAACTGGGGTATATGTCAGCCAAAGTGAGCTGACTGAGAAAAAACCGATTGCGGAACTTCGCGGCGTTACAAAACGTTTTGGCGAAGTCGTGGCCGCCAGCGATCTGAACCTGACAATTGCAGAGGGTGAGTTTCTATCGTTCCTAGGGCCGTCTGGATGCGGAAAGACAACCGCACTGCGCATGCTGGCAGGGTTTGAGTCCCCGAGCGACGGGGATGTGCTGCTAGACGGGCAAGTGGTCAACACTCTGGAGGCGCACCACCGCCCTGTGAACATGGTGTTCCAGCAATATGCACTGTTTCCACATATGACCGTGGCGCAGAACATCGGCTACGGGTTGCGCCAAATCCGCCCCCGGCTTCCCAAAACGCAGATTGCCGAGCGCGTCAGCAGAGCTTTGGATGTTGTTCGGTTGGGTGGGTTTGAAGATCGGAAGATTTGGGAAATGTCGGGCGGACAGCAACAGCGCGTTGCCTTGGCCCGGGCAATTATCAACGAACCCAAACTGCTGCTGTTGGACGAACCCATGGCTGCGCTTGACCGTAAGCTGCGCAAAGAGATGCAAATAGAATTGCAGGATTTGCAACGGCAGTTGGGCATCACCTTTGTGCTGGTCACGCACGATCAGGAAGAAGCCCTGTCGATGAGCGACCGTATTTGCATCATGCGCGAGGGTCGGATCGTGCAGATTGGCAGTCCGCAAGAGCTCTATGATCGTCCAAATTCCCGCTATGTTGCTGACTTTGTGGGAACCTCCAATTTCTTTAACGGCAAACTTCAGGGCGCATCTGACGGATTGTTTGGCGTCACGCTTGAAAATGGAATGCAGGTTCAGGGCGTCGCTGGGGATGGCCTGACGGATGGTCAAGATGTCTGCATCAGCGTGCGCCCCGAACAGATGAAGCTGAACCGAAAGGGCGAGGGGCTTCAGGTTGAGGTCCACAACCGGATCTTTCTTGGAGAACACACCGAATACCTCGTGACCCACGAAACTCTCGGCGACTTTCTTGTGCTTGCACCGCGTCAAGCTGACCTCACTGAAGGCGCATTTGCCGTGGGTGACACAGCGACGGTTTCGTGGGAGGCGGCAGCGGCGCTGATACTCGACCGAAACTAACCCAAGACCATAACGACAGGGAGTAATGACAATGACTAAGAAAACCATCGACCATATCTCCAAAAAGGAGTTCATGGAAAAACTTGAGAGCTACAGAAAGGGCTCGATTACACGACGTGATTTTCTGAATGTGACTGGCCTTGGTGCCGCAGCGGCCGTGATGGGGGCTTCGGTGCCCGGTCTGCGCCCGCAGCCCGCATTTGCTGGCGATATTGGTGATCGCGTGGTTTTGGCCACTTGGCCGAACTATCACGATCCAGCCAACTTTGACGCCTTTACCGAGGCGACTGGCGCGCATGTACAGGTCAACGTGTTCGGCTCAAACGAAGAGATGCTGGCCAAGCTTCAGGCCGGTGCCACCGGTTGGGATGTTTATGTACCGACCAACTACACCTTCGAGGATTACGTCAAAGAGGACCTGATCGAACCCCTGGATACCTCGTTGTTGCCGAACTTTGACGCGTCGGCCTTTGATGCGCGTTACGCCGAGGCGGGCTCGGTCAACGGCAAGCTCTACGGCGTTCCCAAGAACTGGGGATCGACCGGCATGGCCGTGAACACCAAACACAACGGCGGAAATGCGATCTCGTCGTGGAGAGAGTTCTTTGACATCACCATGGACAAGTTCTCGGGTCGTACCATCGTGCATGACTATCAGCTGACCACCATTGGCAGCGCGCTGAACGCATTTGGGTACTCGTTCAACTCAGTTGACGAAAAAGAGCTCGCGGATGCCGAGAAACTGCTGATCGACGTGAAACCGCATCTTTTCGCGATCACATCGGATTATCAGCCGGGTATGCGCAATGGCGACGCATGGCTGACCATCTGCTGGTCTGGTGACGGCAAACAGCTCAATACCGATATGCCCGAGATCGCCTATGTTCTTGGCAAAGAGGGTGGCGAAATCTGGAGTGACTACTGGGCCATTCCGAAAAGCTCCGAGCGCAAGGCTGCGGCCTATGCTTTGATCAACTTCATGCTGAATCCGAGTGTGAACGCGAAAGAAGTGTTGGCGCATGGTTATCCGACGGCGGATTCCCGAACCTATGACCAACTGCCAGATGACCTGAAATCTGATCCGATCATCTTCCCGGCCCAAGAACTGCTTAGCCCACTCGAGTTTGGCGCGGCAGTGACACTGACTGATCCAAACCGTGCCGAGCTGATGGCACGGTTCAAATCGGCCTGATCCGAACCAAGGTGAAAAAAACATGACGCAACGCACACGCAATTGGCTGTTATTGGCACCAGCAGGAACCTGGTTCCTGGTGATGCTGATTATCCCGCTGACTGTTGTTTTCATCTTTAGCTTTGGAGAGCGAGCACCGTCCGGAGGCGTTGTGCTCGCTCTCACCACTGAACAATATGCCAATCTCCCGGCGCGGTGGGCGGCGTTCAAAAACACGATGACCCTAGCGCCTATTGGCACCTTGTCGGCGCTGCTTATTGCCTATCCTCTGGCCTATTTTCTGGCTGTGAAGGCGAACCCCAAGTGGAAAACCATCCTGCTGGTGCTGGTGATCGTGCCATTCTGGACCTCGATCCTGATCCGCAGCTATGCTTGGATTTTCCTGCTCGGCGGGCGTGGTATTCCTGCCCTTCTTGAATGGGTTGGTATTGAAGGCCTGCGCCTGATCAACACGCCATTCGCGGTGCTCATTGGCATTATCTACGGGTATCTGCCGCTGATGGTGTTCCCGATTTATGTCAGCCTAGACAAGCTGGACAAACGCCTGCTTGAGGCCTCGTCAGACTTGGGCGCGAAGCCTTGGAAAACCTTTTTGCAGATCACGCTCCCACTTTCGATCCCCGGCATTGCGACCGGCTGTATGCTCGTCTTTATCCTTTTGATGGGTGAATATCTGATCCCTGCGCTTCTCGGTGGTGGCAAAGTCTTCTTTGTCGGCAATGCGCTGGTCGATCTGTTCCTGCAATCGCGCAATTGGGCTTACGGATCGGCGGTGGCGGTCACCCTTGTGGTGGTCATGCTGATTACTGTCACGATCTACATGCGGCTCATCAGCCGCCTCGGCGCAAGCCGTGAAGACGTGTCGATCATGTGAGGCGAACCGATGAGACTTTATGCAATCTGCGTTTACCTTTTTCTTTACATCCCGATTGGTGTGATCGCCCTGTTCAGCTTTAACGCTGGACGCCACGCGAGCCAGCTTCAGGGGTTCTCAACCAAGTGGTATGGCAAAGCGTTGTCAAATCCCTTTGTGATGGATGCACTGGAAACCAGCCTGATCGTGGCGTTTTGCTCAGCGCTTTGTGCCAGCGTCTTTGGCACCATGGCAGCCGTGGCATTGCAAGGCATCCGCGGCCCGGTACGCGCGGCCTTTGATATGTTGATCTATGTCGCAGTGATGATTCCCGGCATCGTGATCGGCATTGCCACCCTGATTGGTCTTGTGACGGTGTTTGACCAATTTAACCCATTGATTGCAGCGATCTGGCCAAACGGGTTTGAGCCTCCGAAGCTACGCATGGGGATTGGGTCTTTGATTGCAGCCCACACGATGTTCCTTATGGCGTTGGTGGTGATTATCGTGCGCGCCCGGCTTGCTGGCATGGACCGTGCCCTGACCGAAGCTTCTTCGGACCTCTATGCCACGCCGATGGGGACTTTTCGGCAGGTTACTCTGCCGATGATCTTTCCCGCCATTCTCGCAGGCTTTCTGCTCAGCTTCACGTTCAGCTTTGATGACTTCATCATCGCATTCTTCGTGGCAGGTTCCGAGACGACGCTTCCAATCTATGTCTTCTCTTCGATCCGACGTGGCGTGACCCCGGAAATCAACGCAATCGGGACGATGGTGATGGGTGTGTCCCTGTTCCTGCTGATTACAGCCCAGTTGTTGCTTCAACGCGGAGGCAAGAAGTCCCGATGACCCTTGCGGAAAAAACTCTCAAGACCCACACATTTCCCATGCTTGACGGCAAAGTTGTACTGGTAACAGGCGCTGGATCGGGCATTGGCCGGGCAGGTGCGATGGCCATGGCACGCCATGGTGCGCAGGTGGTGGTGACAGATCTGGACGCCGAGAAGGCCGCGTTGGTGGTCGAAGACCTGCGCGGCGAGGGGCTGAAGGCGGTCTCGTCTGGGCTGGACGTTACCGACGATCAGGCGGTCAAGGCCGAGGTCGATAGGATCGTAAGAACCCATGGGCGCATTGATGTCCTGCACTCTCATGCTGGCTACCAGATCGAGGGAAATCTGGAGCAGGTCCCAGTCGAAGGTATGGACATGTCGTGGCGACTAAACGTGCGCTCGCATTTTATCGCATCGCGCGCGGCTGTTGGGCACATGCGCGATCAAGGCGGCGGAAGCATCATCATCACCTCGTCGAACTCAGGCGTTCAATACGACCGCGAGATGATCGCCTACGCGACGACCAAACATGCGGTTGTCGCCATGACCCGGCAAATGGCTGCGGATTATGCCAAGGACAATGTGCGGTTCAATGCGCTTTGCCCCGGATTCATCGATACGCCCTTTAACGCCGGGTTTGAGACCCAGATGGGTGGCCGAGAAAATCTTGAAAACTACGTGGCGCAAACGATCCCGATGGGACGCTGGGGAACCACGGATGAAATGGCCGATTCCATCCTGTTTCTGGCCTCTGACATGTCCACTTTCATGACCGGACACGCGTTGGTCATTGATGGCGGAGAATGCATCTAACGCCCTTTGACGAGAGACACCGATATGACCAATAGCCTGAAAACTCCGAATGGTCGTTTGGCCGGAAAAGTCGCAGTCATCACCGGAGGCGCCACCGGCATGGGCCGGGCGACCGCGCTGATGTTTGCCGAAGAAGGCGCGAAGGTCAGCATCTTCGATATTCAGGATGAAGAGGGGTACAAAACCGTCGACATGATCCGCGACGCTGGTGGCCAAGCTGCCTTTTTTCATGCAGATGTGACCAAGGATGCCGAAGTTAACGCTGCCTTTGATGCCGCACTTGAAACCTTTGGGCCGTACAACGTGCTGTTCAATCATGCTGGCACAATAATTGTCAAAGCAATGCATGAAACCAGCGAAGAAGAATACGACTGGCTGATGGACGTAAACGTGAAATCCGCTTTTCTAACCTGCCGCCGTGCCGTGCAGGACATGAGCGCAAATGGCGGTGGGTCAATCATCATCACTTCGTCGATTGCGGCCGAACTTGGCTATGCGCTTGAGTCAGTCTACTGCATGTCCAAAGGCGCTGTTCTACAACTGGCTCGCACGATTTCAACCGAGTACCGCGATGCCGGCATCCGATGTAACGCAGTCTGTCCGGGCTTTGTTGAAACCGCGCACGGCCTCAAAGAAATAGCTGAACTGGATGCCGCTGGACAAGAATGGGAAGACTCTGGCATGGCAGCCACCCAAGGGCGCATTTGCTATCCAGAAGAGGTAGCTGCGGCTGTGGTGTTCCTTGCATCGGATGAAGCCAGTTTTGTGAACGGTAATGCCACGTATGTTGACAATGGCTGGTACGCCAAAGGCTGAACACCGAACGTCCGGTTTGGTGAAGCCGTGTTGCGGCATTGGAGGTAAGGGTGAACGGCAGGAATGGGCCGCTCGCGAACGTAAAGTGATATCGCACTCAGTGCATGGCTCTTGGCACCTGTGGTTCTGCCGTGCTGGGGTTTCAAAAGGTGTGTCTAGCTGCCATCAAGCACTTCGCTGACCAAGTGAAGCATGGCCTCTGTGTAGGTCACCCGATCCCCGCCGTAGGCGATCTCAAGCGCTGCGCGATCAAATGCCGCCGAAAGTAGGTTGGTGAGCGCATCGATGTGTTGCGCTGAATACTTGGGAAGTGCCCGCGCAAGTCCCTCGCGAAGCTCTTCGCTGCCGTTTGCACGCGTCAGGGCCACGGCATCGCTGTGCCCCAAAATGGCCGGGGCTTCTTCCAGCAGGAGACGGACCCGACCGGGCGCCAGCATTGCTTCGAAAAAGGCGTTCGCCCCGATCATCATGGCCTGTTCGGGATCGGCGACATCCCGGGTTTCTCGGTCAATATGAACGGAGATTGCCTGTGCTTCTTCTTCGACCAGCGCACGAAACAGGTCAGCCTTGTCTGCAAAGTGATGATAGAGCGCACCGCGCGTGACCCCGGCCCTGCGCACGATTTCCGGGGTTGGCGTCTCAGCAAAGCCCATCTCGATAAACAGATCGCGCGCAGCCTCTACCAGCTTTGCCCGCGTTTCGGCGCGCCTGTCCGCCTGGCTTCGTCGCGTGGGTTTGTCTGGCGTCATGTCTATGCTCTCCGGCTTCAACAAAGCCATTTTACATACACCTTGCATGTATTTGCAAATTCATGTTACGTACATTGTGAATGTAAATGAAAGGAGATCAAAATGCGTGTGACACAGTACTACCCGGTTATTCAGTCCGAAGCCGTTGCACAGACAGCCGAATTCTACAAACGCCACTTCGGATTTCGTGCGGCCTTCGAGGCCGATTGGTATGTGCACCTCCAAAGTGAGGCGGACCCCTCGGTCAATCTCGCGGTCGTCCAGTCTGATCATGAGACGATCCCAGAGGGATCGCGGGGGGCATCAAGGGGAATGATCCTCAACTTCGAAGTCGAGGATGTCGATGCAGTCGACCAGAAGCTGCGCGGCGAAGGCGTGCCGGTGGCGAAAGCACTTGTCAGCGAACCCTTTGGCCAGCGCCACGCTATCTATCGCGATCCGAATGGGGTGCTGATTGATGTCATCACGCCCATTCCACCATCCGAAGAGTTCCTGTCGCAATATGCAGCCGACGCAGTTCCAGTCTGATTGCGAATGGCCAAGAAACTGAAGGATTGGTTCGATCGCGATTGCGCGACCTTGTTGGGTCGCGCGATCAAGGCCAACCACGACGCGTTCGATGTCAAAAGTTATGCGACTGAAGTGGAGCGGGGCATAGGACCCCTTGAACTCAAGGATCGCGTTGGCTTGATGTCGGATGCGTTGCGGTCGCGTATGCCCAAAGACTACAAGGCGGCCGCTGGAATACTTGTGGCCTCGCTTGGTCCGCCGCTGGCGCATGAAGAGGGCATGTTCACCTCTGGCTACTGGCTCATGCTGGTTGCGCGTTTGGTCAAAGATCATGGGACCCATGATCTCGACACATTTCTCGACCTTTGCGAGGCGATCACGCAGCGCAACACCGCTGAATACGCCGTTCGACCTTATCTTAAACTGTATCCCAACGAGACTCTGAAACGCGTCCACAAATGGGTGCGCCATGACGAGAAGACCTTGATCTGAGGTCGGTCTTATCCAAGCTGTCATCGGCGCATTTCACGTAATGCTCACCGCTTCAGCCTGCTGGATTGGTCTCAGTCCTCCTTTCTGAGGCGCTCTGCCATCTCAGCAAATCCGCGCAGTTCTGCATGTTCGAGTGGCGTAGTTCCGTTACGATCGGCAAGCGATCGGTCAGCACCCGCTGCCAACAACGCATCCAGAACCGTAAGATGGTCCGCGCCGCCGTCACCAAGCACAACGGCTTCGATCACTGCTGTCCAGTGCAGATTGTTCACATGGTCGAGGGGCGCGCCAGCAGCGATTAGCCGTCGGACAATCTCGACATGCCCGAGATGCGCGGCCGCGATCAGTGCGGTTCCCTCATAAGGGCTGGTCGTCAGGCCTGGATCGTTGCCCAACTCGATTGCAAGGGTCATCAGTTCTGGATCGTTTGCAACGGCCGCAATCGTGACCACGTCGTAGTCCTGACTTTCTAGCGCGTTCATGTCTGCGCCGGCCTCGGCTAGCGCGCGCAACGCCTCGTCCTCTGAAGCATAGGCTGCCACATGGGCTGGCGTGCGGCCTCGCAAATCCCGCGCGTTGACGTTTACCCCCGCCGCTACGAGCTGCCGTATCATTTCTTCGTTGCCGGTGTGAGCGGCTGCGAAGAGACCGTCGTAGTGCGAGACCTCACCAACCGAAGGCGGTGTCTGCGCTGTGCCCGCGTTGGTGGCAAGACCTATTACGAGCGTTAATAGTAAAAGACGAAACATAGCCAATCCTCATACCTGCATATTGGTCAGGCGAGTGTGATAATAACAGCGGACCTATTCGATGTCCTTTTCCATTCAGGCTCGGAATCCTTTCCCCGGAATTGATTTAGCAATGTCATTGGACAGACGAGCTGAATTAACCGACAATCGGGTTATGGAATTGATGGCAACCACACCTGTCCACCTGATCCATGTGGATCCAGACGTCAACATGGCGCGGTTCTATGGAATCGAGTTGCAGCCGACGCTGTTTGGGGAAGTGTCCGTGTTTCGGACCTGGGGGCGCATCGGTACAAACGGGCAAGCCATGATGGTGACCTATGAAGACGAGACCCTGGCCAGTGAGGCGCTTCAAAAACTTGAAAAGCAAAAGCGCCGCCGAGGGTATGTTCCGGTTGGTGGTTAAAACCGACCAGCAGCGGTATTAAATCTCCAATCTCTCAATCCGGTTGAGTGTTCTATTCTTTGGCTACCCGGCCAGAGTGGACATGATCACCGAGGTTCTCCAGCTCGTCCTGACAGGCTTCGGAAATGCCCTCTGGTAAATTGTAGGCGTCAATATCGGCTTCGATTTTTCTAAGATCAGCTTCCAGTCCCATGGATTGGAAATCATCGACTTCTCGAAGGCGGTAAATCAAACGTTCAATCAACAAACGGTGGGCAAGCATCCGACCCAGCAGTTCACGAATTATTGGTTCTTGCATGCATCAGTTCTCCTCAATCCGCGCAGTAGGCACGATCGGAATTCCGGGATCAATCGCGGAACTTAACTTGAGGTGAACCTGCGAAGATCGGCGCCCGACGTTCTGTTCGTAGCGAGAAAGCGGGATGCGACTTTACTCCCTGGCAAATCCCGAGCCAGCCGGCTCGTGACCGGGCTCTAGGTTTCAGCCGGCATGCCGGCTTCCACCCAGAACACCCCAGCATGATCTCCCTGACGCATTAGCCCCTGAACCGTCTCTTGCGAGCCGGGGCAGGGGCTTTGGGTCATGGTCGGTCCACGCCGTGGTGATCTGCCCGTTCGGGTTTCGATCCCTTTTGCGCTCCCGCAGGATCGAAGATCCCTTGGCCTTTTTTTGGTGGGTCAGGCGGGATTTGGACAAGCCAAACGCCACCTTCCGGCAGGGGGAAGGCGCAGCCTCCCCCCTCGGACAAGACAAATAGACAAGACCGAGTCCTCGCGCGTTGCGCTGCGGGCCGCACCACTCTTGTCGATTTGTCCTGTCTCGCCCCTCTCCGCGTTCGCCACGGGGCAGGTTTTAGAGACGACGCCCTTTCAGGGCTCGGCTCAAAACCAGCACCAAAGGGGATCAACCCCGGAGGTCACACCATGAGAGGAGAGACGGTTTTGAACACCCAAGCAACAAGAGAAATCGAGAATGACGCAACTATGCAGGCCGCTGAAATCGCAACTCAGAATGACCTGTTTCGGAAAGCCCTGATCGATCCGAATGCAGCGATTGAGATGCACTCCAAGGGAATTCAGGGTCAGGTTTTCGTCACGCCCGGCGTGTCGGGCGAAGGGGCGGAGTTCCAGACCGCGACTTTGAAGGCAGTGGCGTCGGATGACCGGTTTGACGAGGGCAATGATCCCTATGGCGATCACACTTTCGGAACAGTGATCGTCAGCGGCCAGAAGCTGTTCTGGAAAATTGACCTCTACGACGCGGATTACAAATACGGCTCCGACCGCTCTTTTGATCCCGCAGTGACGCGCCGCGTCCTGACCATCATGTGCCCCAGCGAATACTGAGACCAGCCCTGTCCCAACCGGGCAGGGCCTGCATGTGCAACCCGCGCAGGAAAGGAGGTGAAATCATGCCTGCAAAGATCATTGAACAGCGAACACGTGAAGCTGTGGAATTGCTCAAGAAGGGAGGCCTGTCTGCAAACATCGCGCTCCGCTTCTTGAAACAACACGCAGCCGCCTAAGCGGCTCCGCTCTACCTCGGAAGGGGTAGGGCACCCTTAACACAAAGCGAAACACGCAAACAAGGATTTGCCCCATGAGCAAACTCGAAACATTCACCGCACCGGAGACCATCGAAACCGTCGCGCTATCCGATCTGTACCTGTCTGATCTGAACCCACGACAGGAGGTTGCCGAGGACGGCATCGCCCTGCTGGCTGACAGTCTGGTCATGTGTGGCCTGATCCAGAACCTTAGCGGTCTGCGTGACGCGGATGGCAAAGTCGCCATTGTCGCCGGTGGTCGTCGTCTGAGGGCTTTGAACATCGCCGTGACCGAACGTGCTGATCTGGCACAGGTTCCGGTGAAGGTCACAGACAATCCCTTTGTGGCCGAACAATGGGCCAATGCGGAAAACACCGCCCGGGAAGAACTGGACCCGGTGGACGAGGTCCGCGCCTATGGCAAGATGGCCGAGAAATCCCTCTCTGTTGTCAAGATCAGCAATGCTTTTGGTGTGACCGAAGCCCATGTACGCCGCCGCCTCGCACTGGCTAGTTTGCCTACCGCCGTACTGGACGCGCTCAAGGCGGGTGAAATTAGCATGGGGCTGGCTAAGGCCATGACCGTCAGCACCGAGGATGAGAAAATTCTGGAAGTGCTGGAACAGGCAAAAGAGTGTCGGTGGTTTAGTGAGCATGATGTGAAACAGGCCCTAACGTCAGAGGCGGTCAGCAGCACCAATCGCAAGGCCGTGTTTGTCGGGCAGGAGGCTTATGTTGAAGCGGGTGGCACTGTCACCGCTGATCTCTTTGCTGATGAAACCCTGTTCAACGAAGGCGCGCTACTGGACCGCCTATTTGCTGAGAAACTGTCAGCAGAAGCAGAGAAGCTGCGCGAAGCGGAAGGCTGGGACTGGGTGGACACCCATGACGAAAGCTACATTCCCTATGGGTTCACAGGCATAGAAGGCATGCAACGTTTGGAGATGGTGAGCCGGAAATTCACCGAAGAACAGGCCGAACGATATGACGAATTGGCCGAACTCCATGAGGCGGAGGTTCTGGATGAAGATGGCGAGAAGGAGCTTGCAGCGCTCGAAAACTACGCCGCGCCGTTCTATTCCGATGCGCAGCGCAAGCTGTCCGGTGTGTTCCTCTATGTCGGCAACAGTGGCGAGATCAAAACATCCCCGGCCTATGTTGCGGCGGAACATGTGCAGGCTGCCATTGAGGCCGGTGTTCTGGCCCCGATCAAAAAGCCAGAGGCCGTAAAGAAACCAAAACCCGCCTATTCGCAGAAGTTCATCGACGACATGGTGGCGATCCGGCTGGCGGCGGTTCAAACGGCTTTGCTGGAAAAGCCTGACTATGTGCTGAGCCTGTTTGCCTTCTCCGCGACCCCGGCCTCCGGGCTGACCAGCACCCTGTTTGGGTTTGGCTATGGTGGCGCTGAACGGAACACACCTGAGATCGATGACCAGTTCATCCTCGACCCGCGCCTCGGCGGGGAGCGGGATGAGGCCGCAGACGCAGCCTATAACCAATTCCAGGAGATGGCCGCAAAAGGCAGCGTGGAGGCGTTCAAGGCGTTTCGCGAACTGGGCAAGAAGACCCGCAATGGAGAGATCACAGGTTTTCTGGCCCGGCGGTTCCTGACCCAGCGCGCAGAGTTCATGGCAGAGACCGAGGGTGAAATCGAAGCGAACATGCGCGCGATCTGGACGCCCTCGGCTGAGAACTGCTTCAAACGGCTGAAAGGCTGGCAGCTGGATGATCTCTACAAACACCTGCTGGACCTGCATGTCGACACCGACATGTTCAAAGCCTTCACGAAATCCAAGAAAGGCGCGAAGAACGAAGCGATGCACAAACTCTTCAATGATAAAGAGCATCAGGCTGCACTGGGTGTGACCGAGGCACAGAAAGCCGGGATCGATGCCTGGGTTCCAGATTGCTTCTGAAGCAATCGGGTAGGGCGCTTAGCGCCCTACCTTCCAGCGGTGTTGTTCTCTTTTAATTCAATACTTTACGTTTCCTTCACTTGAAAGGATGTAGCTTGTAGGCTACATTTAGGTATGATAGAAATTCGTAAGACTGCCCTGTTCGACAAATGGCTCAAGGGCTTGAAGGACCAAAGAGCGAAAGCCAGGATTTTGGTTCGCATCACGCGGTTGAGCCTGGGCAATCCCGGCGACGTGAAGCCGGTTGGTGAAGGTGTGAGTGAACTGCGTATTTCTGTGGGTAAGGGGTATCGCGTTTACTACGTGTCGCGCGGTGACGTTTTGATCGTTTTGCTTTGCGGGGGAGACAAGTCATCTCAGCAAGCGGACATCAAAACCGCCAAAGCGATGGCAAATGATTTGGAGTGAAGAACATGGGTGTCAAAACAACGAAGTTTGAAGCGGCTGACTATCTGGACAGCCCCGAAGCCATTCAAGCCTATCTTGAAGCGGCTTTTGAAACCAGTGACACGGCTCTGATCGCATCAGCTCTTGGCGATGTTGCCAAGGCTAAAGGTATGTCGAGCGTAGCCGACAAATCCGGCCTGTCTCGGGAAAGTCTCTATCGTGCGCTTAGCGAAAACGGCAATCCGGAATTTGGCACTATCCTCAAAGTGCTGAGTGCGGTGGGTGTTACGCTCACCCCGAAAATGCATGTGAGTTAACCGTTTTAGAAGGCAACCCGCCATGTCTACCGATGCAGCTCCTTCAACAGCCGAAAAGACCATTCGCCGCGTCTGGAAATCCGCGCAGATGTTTGTCGGGTTTCATACGGATCAGAAGGGCAAACCGCGCACGCAGCCAAAGCTCTGGCCGCCGAAGAACGGCAGCGCGTCGATCCATAGTGACCCAGACGCGCAGGAGGCGATTGTTGTTGTCAAATCCGCTGATGCAGAGACCGCTCAGGATGTGCAGATCAAGCTGCATCCGAACCGCATTGTGGTGCGCCGCGATGCGGATATGTGGTGGCAGGGTGTGGCTGTGGATGAGCATTCCGTGACGGTCCGGATGGCCGACAACACGATCATCGAAATCCGTCATGACGGGTCTGTGAAACGCCGCTCGGCAGAGGATGAAACCCATGTGGAAGCGGATGGCAGCATCTTCAAGTTCACCGAGTTTGCCGAAGCGCATATGACGGGTGACGGGGTGGAAATGACCCGGCGCACCGAGGATCGGATTGCCACGATCACAGCCGACGGTATTGTCGATCGCGCGCGCAAGCGGTAGCCTGTTCTCAATACCTCTAGAGTTCCCTGAGGTTGTACTGACTGGCCCGCTTCGGCGGGCCTTTTCTTGTGTGCAAGACCGTCAACAGAGGTTTTCTGCGGTTGGCCCATTCACCTCCAATGGCTGTTTCAAACCCATATTGACTGTTGTCGCGATCGTCGCCAATGTCGCGCGTTCCCATTGGCGCATCTGACTCAGTGTACATGTGGTGGAGCCGACCCAAATCCAGAAGGAAACGCAAGCGATATGACGGACGACTGGAACGACTATGCCGATGGTTGGGACGACAATAGCGACGTCAGATATTACGCCAGTTGCGCTTTTGCCTCGCTCGACGCGCATCTGGACCTGTGCGGGAAGACTTGGCGATCAAAACGTGTGCTCGACTTTGGATGTGGCACCGGATTGCTGGCGGAAAAAATCGCATCGCATGTGGAGGAAGTTGTCGCGGTTGATACTTCGGAGAATATGATCGCGGTCCTGAAGGCCAAGAACCTGCCCAATGTCAGGGCCGTTCACGGAGATATGCTGGCTGGAGATGTACAGGAGGTGGAGATAGGGTTCTTAGGTTTCGATTTGATCTGCGCTTCTTCCGTTTGTGCCTTTCTTCCGGATTACAGTGGAGCCGTGGCGGTGCTGGCGGGGTTGCTCAACAATGGAGGTCATTTTGTGCAGTGGGATTGGCAGGCGTCAGATGATGACGGCTTTGGATTGACGATCCATCAAATGAAAACCGCGCTTGAAGCGGTACGGCTTGGCTCTATTCGGGTCGAACAGGTATTCGAAATCACTTCTGATGCGCAGACAATGCCCGTTTTGATGGGAGCGGGCATTCGCAATCCGGAATGAATTTGAGTGTGGATGCGGGAGCATCCAGTGCGTGCACTTAACCGACCATTGGCAATTTCGAATTGCGTTCAAGATCTTCGGATGAACAAGTATCCCCTCTTGGAAAGCTCAGTGCTCCAGTTCGATTGGTGAGATTGGATCACGTCCTTGAACCCGTTGATGTTGGATGCCTCATCGGCAATCAGAAGCCTGCCGTCAACATCAACATGATCGAGTAACCGTTCCAATACGGCCTTCCGCGCAGTAGCGGAGAGCATGTGCAAAGTTCGGTCGACCAAAACCACATCAAACTTGCCCATCGGTTCATATGTGGTGATGTCGGCCACAATGCCTTCAACAGTCAGCTCTTCTGAATGTGCCGCCCTGATCAGGTCTTGGATACCGTTAGGGGAGATATCGACACCAACAACATGGTGACGTAGTTGTGTTCAAGGATGCGGCAGCGTCGAAGCCTGTAGGGGATGAAATCGCCGCTCTGATGGGCACAGAACGTGTAAAGCCCGAGTGGAAGTTCTCAAAAACGCGTGACGTCTCGCGCGACGCTTTCTTTGAAGCTGCTGCGGCCTGGGACTTCCAATGTCGGTCTGTCGTAGTACAGAAAGAAGAGATTATCTCTCACCATCTGCGAACAAAACCACGACGGTTCTACAACTACTTTACAAAAATGATGTTTGAGAAGGACGGCGGTTTGCTCAAAGGTGCAAAGGTCGTACTTGACGGTTCAGGTGACAGACGGTTCCGAAAGGAACTTGTCGGGTACATGAGACGCGAGCTTCCAAAAGGCTCCATCAAGAAATTTGACTTCAGAGATTCACGAAAGGATCCGTTGGTTCAGCTGGCAGATATGTGCGCCGGTGCCATAGCACGCTCCTATTCGGACAAACGGCGAGACGGTGCCAGATGGCGCACAATGCTAGAGCGGTCTGGGTGCGTCAGCGATGTGTGGGAATTCAAGTAAGGGTGCGCTCTGCTGACCTATCCATGTGAACCCATGGAACGCACACCATACGGAGACAGTTCGGTACAGCAGGGCGACTTCACAACTCGTATATAAGCTGCGGCCCATACGATTTCCACAAAAAAAGGGGCATATTGCCCCTTTTTTTCGACAACCCTACAGGGTTCAACGAGCCCTAAGCCGCCGTCGCTGCGTAATTTGGCTGCTGTGGGTGCATTAGGCCGCTTACAGCACTTTGCCGACCTTGACCCCTTGGTGCCCGTCAATTGTCTGAGTGAAATTACCGAATGTCGGCTGCGAGCCCTTTCTGACGGATGCCGCGCGGGGCGCGAATGGCAGCAAAGCGTACGATTCTGAATCAGGGAAGCCTGACGACGAAGGACCATCAAATGCGCCTTCAATGCATTTTACCAAAACTTGTTGGCGTTGGGTTTCGACGGGGAAGATTCGACTTTTTACTGCGTGGGATACGCGCCAATCTTCTTGCGAGCACCCATTTTCAATCGGTCAGCAGGTCAGTTGCTTCTGACATAAGGTACTGCGCAAAGAAAAGACGCACGGCGATCAGAAACTGCCAAATTCCGGAGCGATTTCTGATCGTGCCAAGGGCATTGTCGCCTAACATCAAGCCGGTACAAGAGCCACCTTCAGGACAGCCTCTGCAGCTTTTCGCGTGCCCGAGTGCTTCTTCATCACATCCGACATTTCAGCTAGATGAGTTTTCATGGGCGCATTGTTCAACAGCTCCAGAATCAGGGACCGCAGGTCTTCTGGCTCCCAGTCTGCGCGATGGATTGCGCGCCCCACGCCCACGGCCTCGGCGCGTTGCGCATTGTCATGACCATCCCAGCAATAGGGCATCACCAGCGACGGAACACCGTGATACAGAGCCTCGCAAAAGCTGTTGTTGCCACCATGGTGGATGATCACGGCGCATTCGGCCACAACAGAAGGTTGGGGAAACCAGCTTCCCAGAATGACGTTATCAGGAACCTGACTATAAGCCTCCAGAAAGCCACCCACATTCACCAGGAACCGCGCCGGCAATGTGGCGAAGACCTCTATCATCCGCCCGATCAGCTGTGTGTCACTTGCCCCGAGAGAGCCGAAACTGAGATACACCAGCGGGCCGTTGTCCTTGGGGAAATGCGGTGACTTGAAATGGCCTTCATCCCTCACGCAGCCTTCGAGAAAGACAAACTGGCCTTCAGGCAAAACCTCGGCGCGCTGGTACCGCACGCAGGCAGGCGCCAGAAGCAGGTTGAGCCACGGTGACGTTTCAAGAAAAATCCCTGCGGGAAGGGGCGGTAGTTTCCGGGCCTTGCGAAATTCGTTGTACCTGCGATGTGGGGCGCGGGTGTTGTCCACATAGGCCTTTTCGAATTCGGTACGTGCCGGAACATCATCGGGCGCCAGACCAGAGAGATACGGTGGCACGTTGGCATCAGGTAGCTCGGTTTCCGCACAGGATACGATCCGCACCCAGGGGCAGCCAGCGTTTGCGACAGCGGGAAACATGATGACGTTATCGAGCAGAATTGCATCCGGTTTGATCCGGTTGAAGAGGTCTCTTAATCCGTCTTCGACAGCTTCGGCTGTGCTGACAATCGCCTCCCAGGTTGGAGCGACGTAGGTTGCCAGCTGATCGAGGGCGGACAGGTTGAAGTGCGGTAGATGCGTGTTGATAAAGCCCTGCCAGTAATCTTCATTTGACGCGTCGTTGCTGCGCCTTTGCTCAGGAAGGTGATACTCCTTGAAACCATATTCAGCGAACACGCCGGTGAAGCCCGGGTGGCAGATAAACACCGGGTTGGCACCCTGTCGTTCCAGTTCCTGAGCTATCCCGACGCAGTTCAGCGCGGCACCAAAGCTTGCCTCGGGGAACAGGGCAATGGTTGGCCCGGATGTCATGACTGCACCCCGCGTTTCATTGGAGGAATACCGCGGTTGGCGGCTTCGGGGCGGCGCACCCGGGACTTGCGTAGGTGCAGGACCATCTGGTCCGCCGCCAGGTCGAACTGATTGCGCTCAAGGCTTTCAAGAATTTCCAGATGCTCTTCCAGCGATTGCCGTAGCCGGAAATCCGGTATCGAGGCATCTTTCTGGGTGGTCCGGCGCAACCGGTGATGTGTCAGCAGGCTGCCGCGGATGAAACGGTTGCCGGAACATTCGGCGATGAAGCTGTGAAACTCTGTATCAATTGCCCGGAACCCGGAACAGGTGATGCTTCCGTTACGAAGCTTCAGGATGTCTTCCATCTGGCTGCGCAGCAGCCCGGCGCGCTTGAAATCCATTGTGAACCTAGGTGCCAGGATCGCCTGAGGTTCCATGGTCAGACGGAAGGCAACGCTGTCTTCGACGGAATTTGGGGAATCAAGGATTGGCTGAAAGGCCCAAGATCTGCCGGGCAATTGGGTAACAATGCCATCGCGAGATAGTATTTTTAATGCATTAAGTACAGTATTGCGTGAGACTTTGTAACGACGCACGAGGGCACTGGCGGACTGAACTTCGCCGATACGGCGCTCGGCGCGATCAGACAGAATGCGCCTAGCTAGGGAATCTTCGAGGTCTTCTAGCCTGCGTACTGCTTCGGCCTGTTCTTCTCGTGTCTGAATTGCCAGAAAATAACCCTCCTCCTCCTTCCATGACAGAACTCCGTTTTCTTCCAAAAGCTTAAATGCAGACCTGATTGGGGTTCTCGACACACCACAGGCGGCGGAAAAGCCCTGTTCGGGCAAGTGGTCGCCGGCCTTCATGCCGCGTTCGAACGCTATGTTCAACACTTTTTGGGCTAGCTCGAGGTGGTTTTGTCGTGTGTTGCGACGCGCATCGGTCATCAGCTCGGCCTTTCGGGGGCAAAAAATTCGGGAAACAAGCCACGCCCCGAAAAAGAACATTGAATACAGATTGACGTATCTTTTCACATAATAATACTGAATCCAAGGCGGTCAGCAAGAACCGCTTTGAAGAATCTAAGATCACGAAGCGTTGGCTTTGCGATCATCCAACATTGAACTGGAGGAATGGTATGTTCCACAAATCACCTACTGCCCGGGCCCTGATTGGGGTGGGTTTGACCTGCTTCGCAAGTGCCGCATGGGCTGAAGATCTCGTTGTGTCCAACTGGGATGGCTACATGGCACCTGATGCCGTTGAGGCGTTTAACACCGCGTCCGGCAACACCGCTGAACTGGTGCTACACGCAACCAACGAAGAAATCATGGGCAAGCTGATTGCCTCGAAGGGCAAAGGCTATGATGTGGTCTTTGTGTCTTCGCCGTTCGCCGAAGTGTTGCACAACCTCGGGCTGGCTGAGGAACTGGACCATGCAAAGCTGCCCAACGCGGCCAATCTTTATGCCGAGGCAACGACGCTTAACCACGATCCGGGCAATAAGTTCTCGATGCCTTATGCGTGGGGCACAACCGGGTTGTGCTATCGCTCAGATCTGGTGGCCGACGTGCCCGACAGTTGGATGGACCTGTTAGCACCAAGTGATGCAGTCTCCGGCAAAACCACCATGCTAGCCACGGATCGCTGGCTGTTAGGTGCAGGGCAACTGGCCAAAGGTTATTCGGTTAACGAAACGGATGCCGACAAAATGGCCGAGGTCCGCGACCTGTTGATTAGCGCCAAGGGCACGCTGCTGGCCTATGACGACACCACTTTCTATTCCAAACTGGTATCGGGTGAAGCGGAGCTGGTGCACGCATGGGATGGCTGGTGCAACTATGGCATCGCCGAAAACGCCGACATCAAATACGTTGTGCCTGAAGAAGGGTCTGATCTGTGGGTTGATACCATGGTGATCCTCAAAAACTCTGAACACAAAGACGCGGCTTATGCATTCGTGGATTACATCCTGGGTGCCGAAACGCATCGCTGGGCGGCAGAGAACATTTTGTACAAGGTTCCAAATCAGGCCGCGATGGAAGGGCTGGATGCCAGTCTGATTGAGACTTTCCCGAACATGGGCATGAGCCCGTCCGAGATGACGGCCTATGAACAACTTCGTGATGTGGGTGAAGCGCAGCGAGACTATTCGCGCATCGTTTCGGAAATCAAGGCGGCGAACTAACATCGCCAAATAGGTTGGGGCGTTTCGCCAAGGCTTGGTGCCCCTTTCCGCTATTGTTTAACCTCTCCCGTCGCGTTGCAGCGGCGCGTGGACAGAAATTGCCGCCATGAAAGACCGCAAACCCATCTACCTAATGTCGCCCGCGCTGGCCTGGTTGACCGCGTTCATGGTTATCCCGTGTCTGCTAATTTTGGCATTGGCGTTTTTCCGGCGCGGTATTTACGGCGGTATTGAATACACTTTTACGCTCGAAAACATCGCACTGGTGTTTGACCCGCTTTATGCCGGTATCTTTCTCAAATCGGCCTGGATTGCCGGGCTTTCGGCTTTGATCGCGGTGGTCGTTGGTTATGCGGCGGCCTACGCGATTGCCGCGATGCCGCGCCGGCGCCAGCCTGTGCTGCTGTTCTTCGCAGTGCTGCCGTTCTGGTCAAACTATCTGGTGCGCACTTATGCTTGGATCGTGCTGCTGAACCGCGAGGGACTGATAACCGGTATCGCGCGCGCCTTGGGGTATGACGGAGAACTGCCCAAACTTCTCTATACCGAAGGCGCCGTTGTGGCCGGGTTGGTCTATAACTACCTGCCCTTTGTGATTCTTGCCTGTTATGCGCCGCTGTCGCGCCTGAACCCAGAAATATCCGAGGCCTCACGCGATCTGGGCGGATCAGGCTGGACCACGTTTCGCCGGGTGATCCTGCCGTTGACAGTGCCGGGAATCGCCACCGGTTTCGTGTTTGTCTTCGTCCTGTCGATCGGCAACTTCGTAACCCCGGCATTGCTGGGGGGTGGGCAATTCCAGATGATCGGCAACCTTGTTTATGCCCAGTTCCTGACCGCCAATGACTGGCCGTTTGGATCTGCGCTATCGATGATATTGATCGCAATCATGATGGGGCTGCTGACATTGCAGACCTTTGCGACCGAACGTGCCTCTGGCGGCCGTGGCGGAGGCAGCTGAGATGGCCGGGAAAAGCAACCTTCGCCTGATGTACATGATCATTGCGGCCGTGTTTGCGTTTCTTTACGTGCCGATTTCGGTGTTGTTCGCCCTGTCCTTCAACGAAGGCGGGTTGCCCACGGCCTGGACCGGGTTCTCGGTCAAGTGGTATGGCGCACTTCTGGCCAACGATCAGATCCTTGGCGCGGCCCTGAACACCCTAATCGTAGCCGTAGTGTCAACGCTGATGGCAACGGTTCTGGGCACCCTGTTGGCAATCGGCGTGGAAATCCGTCGGCGCAAGGGGCGCTTTCTGGAAACCATCATCTTTGCCCCGATGATCATCCCGGACATTGTTCTGGCCATCGCGCTTCTGAGCTTCTTTTCCATGCTGAATGTCACAATGGGCCTGCACACGATCATTGCCAGCCACGTGGTGTTCAACCTGGCCTTTGTGTGTTCGGTGGTGCGCGCACGCCTGAAAACCTTCGACTGGTCGATTGTTGAGGCCTCCACCGACCTTGGCGCATCCACCCCGGTCACATTATGGCGGATCGTGCTACCGGTCATGATGCCCGCAGTCATTGCGGGGGCGCTTCTGGCTTTTACCCTATCGGTGGACGAATTCATCATCGCCTTTTTCACCGCCGGTGCGGGACGCGATTCCATCACCCTGCCCATGCAGATATTTGCCATGATCCGGTTTGGTGTCACGCCTGAGATCAATGCGCTGGCCACCCTCGTCATGACGCTGTCGGTGGTTGCACTGGCGCTGTCGCAACGTCTGAACCGCGGAGGTTTGCCGGGACAATGACCACCCCTCTTTTGTCACTTCGCAATGTCGAGAAATGCTTTGGCGCTGTTCAGGCGGTAGCCGGCCTGTCGCTGGATATCGCGGAAAATGAGTTCTTCGCGCTTCTGGGTGCCTCGGGTAGTGGCAAAACCACCCTGCTGCGCATCCTCGCCGGGTTCGAGATGCCAAGCGCGGGCACCGTGCATCTTGATGGTCACGACATTTCGCATGTGCAGCCGAACCATCGGCCCGTGAACCTGATGTTCCAGTCCTATGCACTGTTCCCACATATGAGTGTTGCACAGAACATCGCCTACGGGCTTGAAATGGAAAAACTGCCCCGCTCGGAGATCAAATCGCGGGTGGCCGATATGCTGGACATCATCCAGCTATCGCATCTTGCTGGCCGCAAACCCGATCAGTTGTCAGGTGGCCAGAAACAACGCGTCGCACTTGCCCGCGCGCTGGTCAAGAGACCCCGCCTGTTGCTACTGGATGAACCGCTTGGCGCTCTGGACAAGAAGCTGCGCGGCGAAATGCAGCTAGAGTTGAAGCGCATCCAGGATGAGTTTGGCATCACCTTCATTGTCGTGACCCACGATCAGGAAGAAGCGCTGGTCATGGCCGATCGCATTGCCATTCTGAAAGATGGTCAGCTACTGCAATGCGGCAACCCAAGGGAAATCTACGAGCATCCTGCCAATCGCTATGCTGCGGATTTTATCGGTGTCATGAATTTCCTGCCTGCAAAGGTATCGGGCGGCAAAGTTCTTGCCGCCAACGGCCAGATGTTCAAGGCTGAGCTTCCCGATGGCCTAAGCGACGGGGCGGATGTTGTCGCGGCAATCCGGCCAGAGCGGCTTCACTTGGGCGGCGAGGGCAATGACAACAGCCTTTCAGGCACCGTGCGGGCGATGGCCTATCATGGGCTTGATCTGCACCTGCATCTGGAAACACCCACATCCCCGCAACCGGTTTTGGTACGCCTGACCGCTGATGCGGCTGAAATACGCCCCCTGTCGATTGATGATGACGTCACCGTCGGCTGGTCGGCCAAGGATACCCGCATTTTTGCGGCTTGAAACAACAAAGGAGACTACAATGACACAGAAAACCTTTGCATTTTTCCCCGAAGCGGCTTTTGGCCCGGCGCTGAACTCGGTTGGTATTGCCCAGGCGGTGGAACGTATGGGCCACAAGGCCGTGTTTCTGTCCGACCCTGGTTTTATCGAGGTGTACGAAGGCTATGGGTTTGAAGCGCATCAGGTCAACCTGTCCGAGCCGATGCCACCTGAACAGATGGCCAAGTTTTGGGAAGACTTTATCAACGGTCATATCCCGAATTTCCGCAAGGCGCCGATCGACCAGATTGATAACTACGTCAAGGAATGCTGGGAGGCGATTGTCGACAGCGCCAAATGGGCGGAAAAGGATCTGCCGGGAATTCTTGCCAAGATCAAGCCGGATGTGATTTCAGTTGATAACGTCATCCTGTTCCCCGCGATCAAGCAGTATGGCGTGCCGTGGGTACGCATCATCTCATGCTCGGAAAACGAGATCGAGGATGACAGCATTCCACCGCATCTGTCGGGTATGGCCGAAGACGATATAGCAGGTCACGCCGCGTTCCGGGCCCGGTTCAACGAGGTGATCAAGCCGATCCATGGCGATTTTAACGCCTTTTTGGAAACGACGGGCGAAGACGCCTACCCGATTGGCCAATTCTTTGAAGCGTCGCCCTACATGAACCTGCTGCTCTACCCCGAGCAAGTGAAATACACCCGGTCCGCGCCGCTTAATCCCGCACAGTTCCAGTATCTTGAAGGCTGTGTGCGTCAGGACGAACCTTATGAGGTGCCGACTTTCAAAAAGAACAATGACGGGCCGTTGCTTTATATCTCGTTTGGGTCTCTGGGGGCGGGTGACACTGATCTGCTCAAGCGTCTGATCGATCTTGTCGCCAACTCGCGCTACCGTGCGTTGGTCAATGTCGGCGACTACAAGGAAGAGTATTCAGACATCCCCGACAACGTCATCATCGAGGGCTGGTATCCGCAGCCTTCGGTGATCCCGCAGGTTGATGCGGTTATTCACCATGGCGGCAACAACTCGTTTACCGAATGCCTCTATTTCGGCAAACCGGCGATTATCATGTCCTATGTCTGGGACGGGCACGACAACGCGATGCGGGTGCAGGAAACCGGGCATGGGTTCCGCTCGGATCGCTATGAATGGACCGACGAGGAATTAATCGCGAAGATCGAAGCCTGCCTGACGGATAAGGCGATGGCCGACCGGTTGCAGCAAACCTCGGCCCATATGCAATCGCAAAACGGACAGGAAAAAGCCGCCAGGATACTGGTTGATCTGGCAGGGTCATCCGCATGACCAACCTGTCTTCTACGGCCCCCCATATCCATCAGGCGACCAACTATGATGACCTGCTGGATTGGGGGCCACAGCCCGATATGGTCGAAGGTCAGTCACATTCCACCGGGCGGCTTTTGCACAAAGGACCGGACAATTCACCGGAAACCGGCGTCTGGTTGTGTTCGCCGGGGTGCTGGCGGTTGTCTGTGCCGCGCGACGAGTTCTGCCACTTCGTCGCCGGAAGAGCCACCTATGTGTCAGACAGCGGTGAAGTGATCGAGGTCAGTGCGGGCACCTGCGTGCTGTTCCCTGCTGGCTGGACCGGAGAGGCCACGATCCACGATACCACCCGCAACATCTACATGCTAGCCTGAAGGGGACACGCCGATGAAAACACCCGTGATGCACAAGCCGCTTGAAATCACTGACACGGTGGACTGGGGCGAGATTCCGACCATGATCGAGGGCACATCGCACACGTCCGGTAAACTGTTGCACAAGGGGCCGGACGGGCAAAGCGAGTGCGGCTTGTGGATCTGCACGCCGGGCAAATGGGACTGCCATGTCACGAAGGATGAATTTTGCCACTTTCTGGAAGGGCGATGTACCTATGTGCATGAAAGCGGCGATGTCATCGAGATCATGCCCGATACGGCTGCGTTTTTCCCGCAGGACTGGAAAGGGGTGTGCACGGTACACGAGACGGTCAAGAAGGTCTACATGATCCGCTGAAGGGAGCGCAGAATGCCTGGTGAAACGACAGCGCGATATTATCTATCGCCAACCTACGAACTCAGCCAAATGCCGGGTGTGCCAGTGATCGACCCGGCCACTCAGGATCAGGTTGGTATACGCGCCCAGGTATCCGGTGAGGAGCTGGAAGCCACTCTTGCCCGGGTCAATGCAGCACAAAAACTGTGGGCAAAAGTGGATGCCAAATCCCGAGCGCAGAAGTTGCACGCGCTGGCCAGCAGGATCGAGGCCACCGACATGACGCAATGCGCCATTCTGATGAGCCGGGAGATGGGCAAGCCTTACCCCGAGGCGATTGGTGAGGTCGCAAACTGTGCACCCGTCTTCAGGTATTTCGCAGAAATGGCACGGGATGAGGCCGGTAAGCTGGCCGGCACCACACAAGCCGGATCGCTGCAATATGCGCGGTTTGAACCTTACGGCGTTTCGGCCCATATCATGCCGTTTAATTTCCCGATCCTGCTGGTGTGCTGGACGGTTGCGGCCTCATTGGCGGCGGGCAATGGCTGTGTCATCAAACCGGCCGAAGCGGCCACACTTTCAACGCTGGAATTCATGCAGGTGTTTGACGATATGCCACCGGACCTTGTGGCCTGTCTGCCCGGCGGGGCGCAGGTTGGACAGGCACTGGTGGAAAGCGACAAGACCCACGCCATCGCCTTTACCGGCTCGGTGGCGGCGGGGCGGGCCGTGTCTGGTGCCGCAGGCGCGCGGATGAAACCGGCAGTGATCGAGGCTGGCGGTTCTGACCCGATGATCGTTACAGATCATGCGCCGCTAGACATTGCCGCCGCCGGCGCGGTTACCGGGGCATTCCACCTGTCCGGTCAGGTCTGCACCTCGACCGAGCGTCTGTTTGTGACGGATGCCGTCCATGATGCGTTTGTAAGAGCTTTCGTTGCGGAAACGAGCCGTCTGCGCATTGGCAACGGGCTTGAAAAATCCGAAATAGGCCCATTGGTCAGCAAGGCGGCACGCGACAAGGTAGAGCGTTTGGTGGCTGATGCCGTGAACAAGGGTGCAAAGGTCGAATGCGGCGGGCGGGTGCCACCGGGGCTGGACAACGGCTGGTACTATGAACCAACAATTCTGACCGGATGTCGCCCGGATATGGATCTGCTAAAGCAAGAGATTTTCGGGCCGGTTGTTGCCATTGTCCGCGTGCCTGATTTTAACGCGGCGCTGGAACAGGCCAATAACAGCCCCTTCGGGCTGGGCGCTTCGATTTTCACCACCGACCTCGCCGAAGCACATGAAGCGTCAGAGCGGTTGGAGGCGGGCATGGTCTGGATCAACAACCCGATGATCGACAATGATGCGTTGCCGTTCGGGGGGTGGAAAAGCTCGGGCCTTGGGCGCGAGTTGGGCCGGCAGGGGTTGGATGCATTCCGGCGCTCAAAAATGGTTGTTCTTGATCACAAACCGGTGCGCCATGAGTGGTGGTACCCTTATCCCGACGATTGGTTTCTGGAAACAGGCGGGCGCAAACATGTCTGATCCGTTCATGCAGTACTTTTAGAAAGCCTGTCAGGTGCAAAATTTTTGCGATCCCGATCAGTTAACCAAAACACCGTTCTGGACCAGTTCTTATGTGCCAGGGGCTGACAACCCATCCCTTGAGGATGATCTGACCTGTGATCTGGCGATCGTCGGCGGGGGATTCACCGGCCTGTGGAGCGCGCTGAAGGCCCGCGAACGCTGGCCGGACAAAAACATCGTTGTTCTGGAGGCCGACAGATGCGGGAATGCCGCCAGCGGGCGCAATGGTGGTTTCTGCGCCCCAAGCATTTCACATGGGGCGGCCAATGCCGTTGCCCGCTGGCCGAAGGAAGCCGAAACCCTTGTCCGGCTAGGCCACGAGAACCTTGATGGGTTTCAGCAAGATATCACAGATTTCGGCATAGACGCCGAGTTTGAGCGCGCGGGAAAGCTTAATGTCGCGGCCACCCCATGGCAGGTGCAGGGCCTGAAGGCCACGCAGGAGGTTTTTGCGCGGTTCGGGTATGACACGCAGATTTTGCAAGGCGCTGATCTGCACGACAAGCTGAACAGCCCCGTATATGATACTGGCCTGTTTGAGCCCAATTATGCTCTGATCAATCCCGGTAAACTGGTTGCAGGCTTGCGGGAAAATTGCATCGACAAGGGTGTCGAACTATATGAGCATTCACCGGTAACAGCGCTTCCCAAACAGGGTGCGTCTATCCGGCTGGCAACCGATAAGGCGCGCATTTCCGCGCGACAGATAATTCTGGCCACAAACGCCGCCGTGCCGTTGCTGAAACGCCTGCGCGCCGCGATTATCCCGGTGTTTGACTACGCGCTTGTGACTGAGCCGTTAAATGCCGATCAACTGGCCGCCATTGGCTGGGAGGGGCGGCACGGGGTCGCTGACAGCGGCAATCAGTTTCACTATTCCCGTAAAACCGCAGACAACCGTATCCTTTGGGGCGGGTACGACGCTATCTATCATTATGGCAGCGACCGCGATGTCGCCCTGCAGGATCGGCCAGAAACGTTCAACCGGCTTGCCGGTACTTTCCGGGCGGCTCTCCCGGCACTGGACGGCGTGCAGTTTTCGCATGCCTGGGGCGGGATCATCGACACCTCGGCCCGCACGACGTTCTTTGTCAACACCGCCCTTGATGGCCAGTTGGCCTATGCGATGGGGTTCACCGGGCAAGGGGTTACCGCCTCGCGGTTCGCGGCCCTTGCGATGCTGGACATGCTGGAGGGCAAACAAACCGAACGCACAACGCTGAGCATGATACGCCGCCGCCCGGTGCCCTTTCCCCCCGAGCCGCTGAGAAGCCTTGCAATCCGCCGCGCGCAACGAGATCTGGCCTGGGAAGATCAGACCGGAAATCGGTCGTTTTACCTAAGGTGTCTTGATCGGCTGGGAATTGGCTTTGATTCCTGAAGACGTCAGACCGCCATCGCACAGCCAAGTGGTCTTATGGATTGGCCTTCCCTTTCAACACTTTTCACCTCCCTGGCCGATTTTGTCGCTGTGCGTGGCTTGAATCAATCCTCTCCAGGTGAAAGGGAGAGCATGAGTGTTGGAAAGCAGGTAAATAGGACTTTACTACCTGAGCGTCTGACGACAGGTGGCAGAACTTTTTTGATATCCGACATTGGAGCAATCGCAGCGAACTCACACTCAGTCCGCTCAGCAGACATTGAAGCCCTCTGAACCGGCTCAATGCCCTACTGAAAATGTCAGATGACTGCTCTGAGCCCTGAGTGCGTTTTTCCGCGCGATGAATGATTGTCTGCAATGCCGTGATTGCGGGACGCCATCAATGCTGAGGCATTCCGGAAGCCTCCATCGCGACAAGCCAGCGATCCAGTGCCCCGGGGGCGGTCCACATCCGGGATTCTATGCCTTTCACCCGCGAAACGGTCCAGTCAGGGTTCTCCGCAAGATAGTCGCTCATGGCTTTTGCCGCATTGTCTTTGTCGCCAAGGCAATGGTGAATGGCCGCAAGGAGTTTGTTTGCCGCGACCGGCATCGAGGGCGCTGATTTGAACGAGTCCAGAGCGGTGTCACAGTCCCCTTTCTGCCACAACGCCCACGCCTTGTTCCATTGCAGGTCAAAGTGTTTGAGCGGGTCAATGCGCTCCAGCTGACCAAGTGTCGCCAGGGCCTCATCCGTCTTGCCCTGATATATCTGCGATACCGCGAGCCCGTTGCCAACGATGGTGGACGAAGGATTCAATTCGATCCCGCGCTGGAATGCGCGTGCCGCGTCTTCGACATTGCCGTCGAACATCAAGGCCCGCCCGAGCGCATGGTAGGCCAGGAAATTGTTGGGATCGAGCTCGACGCCCCGGCGGGCGAGATCGTTCATCCGTTTGCGCAGGGCCACTTCGTCGCCTTCGATCCAGCCATTGTGGAGCCCGATACGCAACGACAGGGCCTGCCCCAAAAAGCCCCAGGCGGAGTCCGGGTAGTCCTTCATGGACTGTTCCTGTTCCTCGATATTGATCAGCAGGTTTTCGCGGGTGAAGTTGCGCATGATCCGGCTTTGCGCTGCATTCGAGATCATCAAGGCGCTGACATCGCCAGCGGACATGCTGGCATCCGCGGTATCAATCACGTTTGTGCCCACAGCCTTGGCGATTATTCGGCTGATTTCGCTGTTTGCCTCAAGCATCGCACTCAGCGGCACGTCGAACTCATCCGCCCAGATATGGGCTTCTGTTGCGCCGTCGATCAACTGGGCGGTGATCTTCAGCCGCGAGCCGTCATATTGCTGGCTGCCTTCAAGAACCAAATCGGCCCCAAGCGCCTTGGCGATCTCACTAATCCCTTGAGGCGAGTCGCGAAACTGAAAGCTGGAGCGGCGCGAAATGACCGCCATCTGTGGAAACCGTGCCAGGGCGGTTATGATGTTTTCACTGATCGCGTCGCTCAAGAAGCCCTTGTGCGGCTCGACAGAGAAATCCTCAAACGGCAGGACGGCGACCACCGGTGCATCGATGTCGTTGTCAGGGCGCGTCAGAACATAGGCGGTGATCAGGGCGAAAACCGCGAGGGCGGCCACCATCGAATAGGCGCCAAGCCGTTTCTTCGAAGTCGTGGAGTGGGTTTCCGGGGCGGGCAGGACCAGCCTGTAGCCCTCACGCGGAACAGTTTCGATAATGCGTTTTTCGGTATCGCCCACCACGCGCCGGATTTCCGCGATGCATTGCGCGACGCTGTCGGCTGCAACGGCGCGGCCTGACCAGATCTCGTCGATCAGCGCTTCGCGTGTTACTGTCTGGTCGGCTTTTTTTGCCAATGCCACAAGGACTTCGCGGGATTGATGCCTCAGCTCTATTTCGTTTCCGGCCAAGTCGTAGACCCGGCCGGTTGTCCGCTCGACAATCACGGTTCCCAGGCGGATTTCGGAAGATTTCAAGGTTTTTCGTTTGGTAAATCGCACCGGCTGGTCCTCCAATTCGACCATCGCCAATGCCCACTGTCTCGACTTTTTCGACAGTGGCCCTTCGGCAACGGGGAGGAGCATCTTCCGCTCCCACGAACGAGGATACTTGATGAAACGTGTGACGAAAACAGCGAACCATCTTCTAATGCGAACTGCACGTGCGGGCCTGCCGCCGCGCATTCTTGCAATTTCAATTGCATTGCTTCTCGCCAACTCGGCTGTTGCCGAGAGTTTCGATTTGACCACACCTCGTGCAGATGCCCCTGTTCGCCATGCGGACGGAAGTGAGAGTTTCCGGCTTCTTCCTGGCGAGTGCAGCGATCGTGAATATTTTTCTGACGAGTTACAACGCAACACCTCAGATTGTGGCCGCTCCCGAAACAGGATCGAGTACTTCGAAACATCGTCATCTGGCGCCGGAGACCGGCGTATGTACGAGTGGGAGATCTTCATTCCGGAGGATTTCAGCTACAATGCACTCAACGCACGTTTGACCGTCGGCCAATTCGAAACGGGCGCCGATATGCTTTATGGTTTCGAACTGAATAATGATGGCTACACCTTCCGAGCACGCGACTGCATCTCTGCGGACGATTTCGGTGACTGGCACAAGGTCTCTGTGCGCATCCAATACGATTCTACGCCGCGCAAATCCCTCAAGGATAAAACGCCCGGTGTGTTTGTGGTCGAATGTGATGGAAAGGTTATTGCCGACTCATCTGGCAGACCCAATATGGCCGAGGGCGGCGAGATTCAGTTCAGATATGGCCTCTTCGGTGCCAAGAATATCCCTGACACCGACAACGTCTCGGTATCATATCGGAACGTCCGAATCTCGGAGTGGTAAGGGCTGCAGGCCACGCAAAACCGGCGCCTTCGTGTTCCGGATACTCTCGGCTATGCGCCGTGTCCGTCACGTGTCGTGCGTCTTGATCCCCCCCTTACATATACGGACCCGCTCGAAAAAAAGCGGGAACCGGTTCTTGGGTAAGATAATTGGCAGCAGGCGGCGGACACCCGACTTTGTAGCTTGAAAGCTCAGTTTCGCCATCCGTCGAGTTGGCGTATTGATATTCGCAATCATGGCAGCGGAGGCTGCACACAGAGGGTCCAAAAACAGCTCTATCTCTTGGAAGCTGACCTTGGTACGATGCGCCGCGAAGGTCAGGAAAGTCCCGCATAGCCGCTATCCAAGGTTCCAAAACACTGCATATTTGATTTAAAGTCCGCTTCCTGTGCATTACCGCCGTCGCTGAGGTCTAGTGCTGCACTAGCAGCGAACGGCAGCTCTGTGGCCGATATTGTTGAAAAACAACGTGTTGCTGGCGCAGAGAGAGGCGTACCGAACTGAGCGCGAGTGCCTTTCTTGTC
>NZ_JBXWQF010000033.1:0-29668 GCF_059612245.1 Ruegeria sp. CDSA079
GCGTCTAACCGTCTTTCCAGTCCGTCAGGCCGTCTCTCCGACCCGTCAGCACCGCCTCAGCAGCGCCGGTGAAGGGGTATTTACGGATTAGGTCTGGGACCTGCAACCCCCATTTTGAAAAAACTTCACATTTCTCGTGGATTTCTTCCGTCAGTTAATAAAAACAACATGTTACGTTAATAAATCAATCTCGCGGGTACGCTTTGAACGTGCCGAACACCTGAGAAATAAGGCGAAACACAATTCAGAGGCGGAATCGCGGCGCTCAAAGGATCATGACTGCGGCAAAAGCACTTGCGGACCTTCGGTCTTCGCCCGCCGGACTTTAGATTGGAAGCTTGAAATCATCGGAAACTGACTTGGGGTTACAATTGTTTTTTTACTTAAATATCGCAGTGTTTCCGAAACCGGTACATCAGGACGCCAAAGACCCGCTGGTCACTGCTGAAAGTAGTTGGGAGCACAGAATTGCAATTTGACTATGTCATCGTTGGCGGAGGTTCGGCGGGATCAGTCTTGGCACACCGCCTCAGCGAAGATCCCAGCATACGCGTATGTGTGCTAGAGGCTGGCGGTCATGGCAATGGCATGGTTGTCCGGGTGCCATCTGCCGTTGTTGCGGCTTTGCCAGGGCGACCACGCATTAACAACTGGGCCTTTGAGACCGTCCCGCAGCCGGGCTTGAACGGGCGCAGGGGCTATCAACCGCGCGGCAAGGCCCTGGGCGGTTCAAGCGCAATCAATGCGATGCTTTATGTCCGAGGACAACGACAGGACTTTGATGGTTGGGCAGACCTGGGATGCGATGGGTGGGATTGGACCGGTGTACTGCCCTATTTCAAACGCGCCGAGAACAATGAGCAGGGCGCAGATGACATGCATGGAGATAGCGGACCTCTGCATGTCTCGCACCAAAAGGAACCGCGCCCGATCACCCGCGCCTTTGTTGAAGCCGCTAAGCAATTGCAACACCGCGGCACAGACGACTTCAATTGCGGTGACAATGAAGGAGTTGGCCTTTATCAGGTCACACAGTTCCACGATCCGGCGAAAAATGGTGAGCGTTGCTCTGCAGCGGCCGCGTATCTGTTTCCAGCAATGAGCCGCCCCAACCTGACCGTCATCACACACGCCCATGTCAAAGAGCTGGCGTTCGAAGGAAGACGTGCCAGCGGTGTGACCTACCAGACAAAAGGCAAAGGTGCAGACATCACTGTGACAGCTACACGCGAAGTCTTGCTGTGCGCTGGTGCACTGAAGTCACCACAACTACTACAATTATCAGGAATTGGTGCGACAGCTGATCTGAAACCGCATGGAATCACAGTACGTCATGAGTTGCCGGGCGTTGGGCAAAACCTACAAGACCATCTGGACTTCGTTCTAACGTACCGCAGCAAAGACACAAACACATTCGGCATTGGTCCTGTTGGGGCCGCCCGACTGCTTGGACATATTTACAGATGGTGCAGGACAGGTGTTTCCATGGCCGCCACCCCGTTTGCCGAAGGCGCAGCTTTTCTGAAAACCAGCCCTGATCTGAAGCGTCCGGATATTCAGCTGCATTTCACAATCGCAATGGTCGATGATCACGCACGCAAACTGCATTACGGATACGGTTATGGTTGCCATATTTGCAAGTTGCGCCCGGACAGCCGCGGAACAGTTGGGCTACGCAGTGCTGACCCGATGGACACACCCGTCATTGACCCGGCCTTTCTGTCAGACGACAGGGATATTGAGACCATGATCAAAGGTGCGCGGATGACGCAGGATATCCTCGAAGCGCCAGCTTTGGCGAAATACCGGCACAAAGAGATGTTCGGAACAGATACCGCCCGAACCGACGCGGATTGGGAAAAGCACATCCGCGCCCGCGCCGACACTATTTATCACCCGGTCGGCACCTGCAAAATGGGCGTCGATCAGATGGCAGTTGTTGATCCCCAACTGCGTGTGTACGGGTTGGAGGGGCTGCGCATTGTCGATGCGTCAGTCATGCCGACGCTGGTGTCCGGCAACACGAATGCCCCGACCATCATGATCGCTGAAAAAGCGGCGGACATGATCAAGGCAGCCGCGGGCTAGGCGCTATTGGCCTTTCATCAAGGCGTCTAGTCCGGCCCGATAGTCTGAGTAGATCAAAGTCACGCCCAGCTCGTCCTTGATCCGATTGTTCCGCACACGCTTGTTTTCATTATAGAAGCTACGGGCCATTGGCGTCAGGTCCGCTTCATCAAACGACACCGCCGGTGGCAGCGGAAGACCTTGCAATTCAGCTGCGTAACCAATGACGTCCTGCGGCGGGACGGGTTCATCGTCACATACATTGTAGACGCGGCCCGGATTGGGCTTGGTCATCGAGGCTTCTAGGATTTGCGCGATGTCATCCACATGAATGCGCGAAAACACCTGCCCCGGCTTGATAATACGCCGCAGCCCACCGCGTTTAAGCTTGGAAAAGGGACCTCGGCCCGGGCCATAGATACCCGCCAGCCGGAAGATATGAACCGGCAGGTCGGGAATAGACGACCACTGCTGCTCGGCCAGCATGCGCCACTTGCCGCGTTTGGCGGTTGGTGCCGGAGGCGTGTTTTCGTCAACCCATCCGCCCTGATGATCCCCATAGACCGCTGTTGTCGACAAATACCCGACCCACGTGAACTGGGCTGCACGGCGGGCGATTTCATCACCCAACACCGCCAGGACCGGATCACCCTCTGCATTCGGGGCGGTCGAAATCAGCAGATGCGTCACACTATCCAGGTTCGGTTCCTGTCCTGGCCAGATCAACGGTTCTGCACCCGAGTCACGGATGGCTTCCATGCCATCGTTGTCTCGTGTGGTTCCAATAATGCGCCAGCTTTTTGGAGCGACACGTCGGGACAGGGCCTGTGCGGAATAACCATGGCCAAAAGAAAAAAGCGTCTGAGTCATATCCCTTTGATGGGCTTCAGTACACCGGGATGCAAGCGCTGCATGGACGCACTTGAATCGAATCTTTGGATGCGGCTTTCTGTTGGGTATGAGCGACAAAAAACCCGATTTGAATTCGGCCTATGCGCTGAACTCTCCTGATGAACACAAACGCCTCTATGCGGAGTGGGCCGGAGATTATGATGACAGCTTCGCCGCGCGCGAAGATTACCAGCTGCACACTCGTACGGCGCGGGCGTTTGTGGGTGCGGGCGGTCAGGGTCCGGTTCTGGATGTCGGCGCGGGCACAGGTCTTTGCGGCGCGGTGTTGTCTGGACTGGGCGTCGGGCCGACTGATGCGACCGATATCAGCGCGGAAATGCTGGATCAGGCCATGCGCAAGGATATCTACCGCGACGCGATCGAAGCAGACCTGACCCAGGGTATCCCGGTGCCGCGTGAAAGCTATTCCGGCATCGTTTCATCCGGGACCTTCACCCATGGCCATCTCGGCCCCGAGGTCTTTCCCGCACTTTTGCGCGTCGCACGGCCTGGAGCACAGTTCGCCATTTCGATCAATGCCCGTCATTTCGAAAAACTGGGTTTCGCAGACACGCTGCGCCAATTGGAGGAGGTTCAGATTCGCAGTCTGACCCTGTCCGAGGTTCGTATTTATGGTGATCTCGCTGCAGGCCTCAACAAAGATGACACGGCATTCATTGCTTTGTTTGAACGGATTTAACCCAAGGCAACCAATTCGGATCCATCAGGTATACATCTGCTTTTTGTATGCGCGCGTGCGCGTTGTCGCCTCAGCCGACCCATCGTGGTAGGTGCCAAACCACTTGTCGAACGGGATTTCGGAGGTGCCATAGTTGCACTCGAAATATCGATGGTGAAGCTGATGGAAGAAATCCCCGGCCCGCGCGGCCTCGGTTTCTCCTGCCTTCAACTTTTCGAACCCTGAATGTGACAGAACCGGGCTGATCTGCTGGAAGGAACTGTGAAACAACAGATGCAGCGGGTGGGACGGCACGATCAGATGTATGAAATAAGTGGTGAAATACAGCAGGTTTTCATACCAGTGGTTCGAAATACCAGACCATGGCCCGATATTGACATTGCGGTGATGCACCGCGTGGACGTGTTTGTAGAGCTTTGGGTGATGCTCCAACCGGTGCACCCAATAGAAGTGCAAGCCGGACCACATCGGAATAAACATCATCCATAAGACAAACCAAACCGGAGCCTCGGCCCAGGTGATCGTCGGCGCCCAGCCATTGGCCATCGCCCAGTAGATTATCCATTGATAAATGGTGGCAACTGTCATGGCGCTACCCAGCGTCCACCAGACATTGTCCCAGACCTGATTGCGGAAGGTGAACGTTCCGTTGTTCCGTGTCAGATCCCGGCGGTCGAACTTTTTATACATGCCCTGCCCTTTGCGCATGTAAAGCCACCAATGCAGACCCCCGGCCACCAGGATTTGCGGCACCATATTCAATAGCCAGATCCGAAACATCCAACCGGGCGCAAAGGTTTGCATTGTCTCTAATGCAGGGAAAAAGAGTACATAAGCGGTTATCGCAAGAACCATGCACAGGGTCAGGGATGTGATCTGTAACCACGCGCCGCTGTACCATTTCAGCACGGCCGCGGGGTGCGGTGGCCAGCAGAACAGAGGGTTCAGGCCCACAGGACCTTCGGGGTGATAGTGCCAGCGGGCGGTTTCGGGATCCGGGGCGATATCTGTCATGAGGTTCTCTCTGGGATATTCAGTCAGGTTGCGTAGTCCGAGTCCTCTGCGTCGAGAATCGCCTTGATCTCGCGCAGATGGGCTTCGGCCTGATCGGGGTAATCGTCCAGTTCCTGTGCGGTTTTCTCGGCAATCTCATCCGACAGCACACGCAGGGGCAGGCCCGTTTGCAACGCGCGGATATACGTCTCGGCGGCGCGTTCAAAGTAATACAACCTGTTGAACGTATCTGCAGGGTCGCTGCCTATGATCAAAACGCCATGGTTGCCCATGATCATGACCTTTTTCTTCGGGTCGGTCAGCATTTCGGCACAGCGTTCGCCTTCGCTTTCGAACGCCAATCCGCCAAACTCTTGGTCAATCACATAGCGATTGTAGAAAGTTGCAGTGTTCTGATCGATCGGTGGCAAGGTGCTATCGGCCAGCGAGGCCAAAACAGTCGCAAAGATCGAATGCACATGCATGACACACCGCGCGTGCGGACAGTGGCGATGGATTGAACCATGCAACCCCCATGCCGTCGGGTCCGGCGCGCCGGGTTGGGACATCACCTCAGGATCATTGGCGTCCAGCAACAGCAAGTCAGATGCGCGGATGCGCGAGAAATGCGTCTGGTTGGGGTTCATCAGGAACTGCGTGCCGTCTTCGTTCACAGCAAGGCTGAAATGATTGGCGACAGCCTCATGCATATTCAGTCGTGCAGTCCAGCGGAACGCGGCAGCCATATCCACGCGCTCGGACCAGTGATCAATATTGGGGCGAAGGTTGGTGACACTCATACGATGGCTCCTCTTGCGGCTGAACGTGAAAAAAGCCTGCATTTGACCTGCCCGTTTGACCAACGAAAAAAACAGCGCTATCCCATTAGCTGAACTTATGCCAAGGTTATGTCGATGCAGAAAAAGCTGCCTCCGCTGGGCTGGCTGCGCACGTTTGAGGCCGCAGCACGGCATCTTTCATTCACCGGCGCCGCGCGGGATCTGAACATGACGCAAAGCGCCGTCAGCCAGCAGATCAAATCGCTGGAAGGCCATCTGGGGCAGCCCTTGTTCCTGCGTCGCCCCAAGGCGTTAGAACTGACCGAGGCCGGAATCACCTATCTGCCGGTGGTCCGAGATGCCTTTCGAACATTGGTGCGCGGCACCCAAGCCGTCACCGGTGCGCAGCAAAATGCGGTTCAGGTACAGTGCAATATCAGTTTTGCCGTCAACTGGCTGGCCCCGCGCCTACCGGCGTTTCAGGCCGAACATCCCGATGTACAACTGAACATCTTCACCGAACTTTGGGAACCACGAGAGATGGCTGAAGGCGCAGCGGTAGAGATTCGCTTCTCGCTGCGCCCATCGGACACCACCCGGACCGAGATTCTGCGCACCGAACACTATTATCCGGTCTGTGCTCCGGGGTATCAGGTAAACTTGGAAGATCTTCAGGAAAAGCCCTTGTTCGATTGTTCCAACCTGCTGTCCAATTGGTCAAGTTGGGCAGAAGAACAGGATCTAACCTGGGGAAATCCGTCGATAACCTATGCGACAACCTATCTGGTTTGCCTATCCGCAGCGATGGCCGGTGGGGGGCTGTGCCTGGCGCATGACGCCATCGCACAGAATCTGATCGAACGAGGTCAGCTGGTGGCGCCATTTGAACATCGTGCCCGGATGCCCGAAGCATATTATCTGCTTCTTTCACCCCAGGCCGAGGACACACCCGGCGCAGTGGCCTTTGCAAATTGGGTTCGGCGCGAGATTGGGTCAGGCACGTAAACGGGCAAGCTCCCACTCATCGTCAAGGCCATTCCGGGCCAATCCGATGGTTGGACCAGGCAGCGCTGGCGCGTACATGCCTGAGTTTGGGTTTGTGATCTGTTAGTGACAGCGTAGAACCGGGGTTGCACCCGCTGGCGCATTCGTGAAAGTTGAGCCATGGAATACACACCTTTCCCAAGTTGGCCCGATGTCGCCCCCAAATTGATAGCAGTTGCAGCCGGACGCGAGTCTGCAGACACGATCATTCAGGGCGGCGTGTGGGTAAACGTACATAGCCGCGAGTTGCTGCCGGATCATTCTGTTGCGATTGCAGAAGAGCGGATTGCATTTGTCGGGCCAGACGCATCGCATTGCATGGGACCAAACACACAGATCATCGACGCCCGTGGGCGTTATATCCTGCCCGGACTATGCGACGCACATATGCATATCGAATCCGGCATGCTCACCCCCGCCGAATTCGCCCGTGCCGTTATCCCTCACGGTACCACGAGCATGTTCACCGACCCGCATGAGATTGCCAATGTGCTTGGTCTTGAAGGCGTGCGCATGATGCATGACGAAGCGATGATGCAGCCGGTCAATATCTTCACCCAAATGCCCTCCTGCGCGCCATCCGCGCCGGGGTTGGAAACGACGGGGTATGAAATCACGCCCGAAGATGTGACTGAAGCGATGAGCTGGCCAGGCGTCATCGGGTTGGGTGAAATGATGAACTTCCACGGCGTGATCCATGGCGATCCCAAAATGCTGGCTGAGATTGCAGCCACGCAAAGGGCGGGCAAAACCGTGGGCGGACATTACGCTTCGCCTGATTTAGGATCTGATTTTGCAGCTTATGTGGCTGGCGGCCCGGCGGATGATCATGAAGGCACGTGCGAAGCTGACGCGATCGCACGTGTACGGCAGGGAATGCGGTCGATGATGCGCCTGGGCTCGGCCTGGTACGATGTCGAAAGCCAGATCACTGCCGTGACCGAGAAGGGGCTGGACCCGCGCAACTTCATTCTGTGTACCGATGACTGTCACTCGGGAACCTTGGTCAACGAAGGGCATATGAACCGCGTGGTGCGCCACGCGATTGCGTGCGGATGCGACCCGCTGATCGCTCTGCAAATGGCAACGATCAATACAGCCACACATTTCGGGCTGGAACGCGAAATCGGATCGGTCACGCCGGGACGGAGGGCGGATATCGTTCTCAGCTCTGACCTGACCGAGTTGCCGATCGAGATAGTGATTGCCCGTGGGAACGTGGTCGCAGAAAACGGCGTGATCGCTGTAGACTGCCCGCATTTTGACTGGCCCGAAAACGCTCGCAACACCGTTCACTTGGGGCACGACCTGAGCTCGGCCGATTTTGAGATCAAGGCGCCGAACGGGGCGAACCGGGTGCAGGCCAATGTCATAGGCGTGGTCGAGAACCAGGCCCCGACCAAAGCGCTGAAAGCCGAACTGCCAATCATTGGCGGGCTGGTCGAAGGCGAAGGTGATGTCTGTCAGATCGCTCTGGTCGAGCGGCATCGCGCGACGGGCGGTGTGACGAATGCTTTTGTCTCGGGTTTTGGCTATCAGGGAAAGATGGCCATGGCCTCAACCGTGGCACATGACAGCCACCATATGATCGTTGTCGGCACGGATCGGGAACAGATGGCGCTGGCCGCCAACCGTCTGGCCGAAGTGGGCGGCGGCATCACCCTCTTCCGTGACGGACAGGAACTGGCGCTGGTGGAATTGCCGATTGCGGGCCTGATGTCTGACAGCCCCGCCGCAGAGGTAGCAGCCAAGGCCGACAAAATGGTGCAAGCCATGCAAGACTGCGGTTGCAACCTGAACAACGCCTATATGCAGCATTCTTTGCTGGCACTGGTCGTGATCCCCGAGCTCAGGATCTCGGATCTCGGGCTGGTAGACGTGCGAACTTTCGAAAAAATCGATCTTCTGGAACCTTTGGCATGACGACACTCCTGACCCCCGAAACACTAGCGCCAGAGCAATTTACCGATCCGGCAGCCGCCGTCGCCCGGTTGGAAGAACTTTACACGCAAGCCACAGAATTCCTGTGCGACAGCTTTTCAAAAGCGATGCAGGAAGGTGCGCCATCCGCCCGATACAGAGCCTATTACCCTGAAATTCGCATTCGCACCTCGACGTACGCACAGGTCGACAGCCGCCTGAGTTTTGGCCACGTCTCAGAGCCCGGCGTCCATGCCACCACCGTGACGCGGCCCGAATTGTTCCGGTCTTACCTGACCCAGCAGATTGCTTTGTTGATCAAGAATCACGGCCAGCCGGTGACAATTGCGGCGTCAGGTACGCCTATCCCCGTACATTTCGCCGTGGCGAACAATTCTGATCTGGTTGTGCCACATCAGGGTGCGGCCGCGTTCACCCTGCGCGATGTGTTTGACGTTCCTGATCTGAGCACCACCAACGACGATATCGTCAATGGTGTGTATGATCACGAGGACACCGTCGGACCCTTGTCCCTGTTTACCGCCCAGCGCGTGGATTATTCGCTGGCCCGCCTGGCGCACTACACGGCGACGGATGCGAGCCACTTCCAGAATCACGTGCTGTTCACGAACTACCAGTTCTATGTCTCGGAGTTCGAAAACTACGCCCGCGAGCAATTGGCAGACCCCGCCAGCGGCTATACCAGCTTTGTCTCAACCGGAAATGCCGAGATCACGGACCCCAAAGCGACGATTGAACAGCCGCTGAAACTTCCGCAGATGCCGACCTATCACCTCAAGCGTAAAGACGGCTCCGGAATTACCCTGGTGAATATCGGTGTTGGCCCGTCCAATGCAAAAACCGCAACAGACCATATCGCGGTGTTGCGCCCACATGCCTGGTTGATGGTTGGCCATTGCGCGGGTTTGCGCAACACGCAGGCTCTGGGGGATTTCGTACTGGCCCATGCCTATCTGCGTGACGACAAGGTTCTGGATGACGATCTGCCGGTCTGGGTTCCGATCCCGCCGCTGGCCGAGATTCAGGTAGCACTGGAACGGGCCGTGGCCGAAGTGACCAAGCTGGAAGGTTATGAACTGAAGCGGATCATGCGGACAGGCACCGTAGCCTCGGTCGATAATCGCAACTGGGAATTGCGCGATCAAACAGGCCCGGTCCAGCGCCTCAGCCAATCCCGGGCGATTGCGCTTGATATGGAAAGCGCCACCATCGCCGCAAATGGCTATCGCTTCCGCGTACCCTACGGCACTTTGCTGTGTGTTTCGGACAAGCCGCTGCATGGCGAATTGAAATTGCCAGGTATGGCGTCGTCCTTTTATACCACTCAGGTCAGCCGTCATCTGGCCATCGGTATCAAGGCGATGGAACACTTGCGCGGCATGCCACTAGAGCGGTTACACAGCCGGAAATTGCGTTCGTTTGACGAAACAGCCTTCCTCTGACGCAAAAAAGCAACGTTTTCCCCATATTTTTAGGAGCTTCAGCGCTACTATTCGTTGTGTTCGATCACAATATCCCGTTACAGTTACGCGGTGAGGCCCTATAGATCGGGCACGTTAAGGAGACCAAGAAATGGCAAAGCCTATGACTAAGACTCAGCTGGTTGCTGCTCTCGCTGAGGAAATGGGAACCGACAAGAAGTCGGCGAACGCCGCGCTTGAGGCCGTAACCGGCCTGATCACACGCGAAGTTTCTGCCGGTGGCGCAGTCACCCTGCCCGGTGTCGGCAAAATCTACTGCCGCGAGCGCCCCGAGCGTCAAGTCCGCAACCCGGCCACTGGTGAGACCTTCACCAAAGAAGCCGACAAGGTTGTGAAAATGACCATCGCGAAAGCGTTGAAGGACAGCGTGAACGGCTAAGTTCCGTCTTTTCGACATGATCAAGGGCCGCCGTTCGGGGGCCCTTTTTCTTTTTTACGCCAAATCAAGCCAGCTAGATCACTCAGAAACGCAGGCGGAAGTGTCACTGCTTGCGCAACATATATACTATCATCGGATTGCATTGTCCGGCACGATCACGGAATCATGTGCTTTTGAGGGGCTGCCTCACTTTTTGTTTTCAAAACGGGAAGGAACAAATTTTGGCCTCCGCTTACACGTTTGAAACCAAAAGACTACGTGTTCAAGCTTGGAGCCCTTCATCGTTGCCTTCAATCGGCACGCATGAGTTTAGCGAAGAATATTCGCCGCTACTTACACCAGAAGTATTAAAACACCTGCCCAATGCCTTGCAGCTCTCGGATTCTGAAAACGCGATTGAGCGCTGGCTGGAAGAAAGGGTGGCGGAATCTGATCTACTAACCGTCCGCGACAGCAAAGGAATACTGATCGGCCTTCTGATCCTGGCCCGACTTCCAGAGCAGGAGACTTTGGCGACGGTGCATGTCGGATATCTTTTTTCCGAAGCCGCATGGGGACGGGGATACGCGACGGAACTGATTGCCGGTTTGATCGATTGGTACCGTGACACGCGGACCTCTGTCCTGATTATCGGCGGGGTCGAAAAAGGAAATGCAGCGTCGGCCAGAGTGCTGCAAAAGAACGGCTTTGAAAGGATGAAAGACTATTCCGATCCGGAAACTGACATGTTCAGCAAACGCATAACAGAACATTCCTAGCACTCATTCCTCTGCGCCAAGCAAGGTTCCAAAGGCAAACCCGAAAGGCCGAGTCGGAAGGCATCCTTGTCACAAAACGGGCACCAGCATGGGTGCCCGTTTACTTTGTTCAACGGTCAAATCAGTGAACCGTTTCGATCTTATGGAAATCCATATCCTGACCTTCAGGCATGGAGTCGATGCTCAGCACCTCATTGCGTTTGGTGATCAGGATATAGACCACGCAGGCCAGATAAAGTCCGACAACAATGGCCCCGATCCACTGGATCTGCAGCCACTGGCTTTGGAACAGCAGGGTTAGCATGAACAACATTGCAACATTGCCCGCCACGTACACCGCCTTACCAAACCGTTCGACCGTCAGGTTCAGGTTGTCAGTGTACAGACGGATCAGCGAGTCCAACGAGTTGATCACAAAAGTCACGCCCACGATTACCATAGCAATGTTGGTAATACCTGCGGTGCTGATGCCGTTCAGGTGGTAATAATAAAGAACGGTGAACCAGATCCCCAGCGGGATCGACGGGAAGATCAGCAGCGCGGCCAGCAACTGCCACGTGGTCAAACCGCCTACAAAGCGCGAGGTGAACTGGCCGATCATGATCGACCAAGCAAACCACCAGAACAGGTAGAAGGCGTGATAGTCGGTCAGCGGCAGGACAAATTTGTGCAGGTTGGCGAAATAGGCCCCGATATTGCTGCCGGTTTCCACAAAGCCAGTCACGCCCATGCCTGCAGCGGCCCACATGCCCAGGATCAATGCCAGGAACAGGAACGTCGATCCAACCGACAGGATGCGCACGTACTTCAAGTCAGTGGATGAGTAGGCTGCTGCCAGAATGACAACGAAAACAATGATGTAGAAGGTGGTTACAACGGACTCCCCGTCTCCGACCTCAGGCAGGTAACCGGGCAGGTAGATCAGGAACAGGCTGGCGGTGAAGGCGCAGGTGCCGATGATGACCACGTTGTTGATCAGCTTGACCAGCGGGATTTCAAAGAACTTCACGCGCGGTTCGATGACGCAGAAATAGAAGGCTGTCAGGAAGTAGAATGCCCAGATCAGGAAACCCCAGAACCCGAATTCGATCGCCAGCGGGTTGGCAAAGGCATAGGCCGGATCCTCGGTATAGCCGCCGAATTCAGTCAGTGGGAACATGATCAAGCCAACATCCAGACCGGATGTGAACAGGATCGCGATGAACGTGAATAGATGAACCGGTGTCACGCCAACACAGCGCAAGTTCCACCATTTCACGACGAAGAAAGCGACCAGGCCTAATGCCAGCAGGACGCCAAAAGATAGAATGTACTCCAGAAGCACCGACAAACCTCCCTTGTTTGGTCAGATCGAAGAGCGGATAACTTTTATTGGTCAGTCAATCAATAAAAACATACCGACGCCTTTCCTTGCATCACGGATGTTTCTTTTTTGACGCGCGGCGCTTGCGACCCATCGGAAAATCGGGAACAGTCCGCGCAAACTGACAGGGGGTCTTCATGGATCTGCGCGCAATAGCCATGGGGCTGACATTTGCCCTGATCTGGTCCTCTGCCTTTACATCGGCGCGGATCATCGTGGCAGATGCCTCTCCTTTGTTTTCGCTGGCCTTGCGGTTTCTGATCTCCGGTGTTCTGGGGGTCATGATTGCCCGCGCGATGGGGCAAAGTTGGAACCTGACCCGAAATCAATGGCGTGCCACGATCCTGTTCGGAATCTGCCAAAATGCCCTGTATTTGGGCCTGAACTTCTACGCGATGCAAACGGTCGAAGCCTCGGTCGCGTCCATTATCGCATCCACTATGCCCTTGTTGGTGGCACTGGCAGGTTGGCTGATGTTCGGGGATAAGCTGCGCCCGCTTGGTGTATTGGGTCTGTTCGCCGGTTTCGCCGGAGTCGCCCTTATTATGAGCAGCCGGATCAGCGCGGGCGTCGATATGTTCGGGGTTGCACTATGCGGTGCGGGGGCGCTTGCTTTGACTTTTGCTACGCTTGCGGTTCGCGGTGCGACGTCTGGCGGTAACTTCATGATGGTCGTTGGCTTGCAGATGCTGGTAGGCTCAGCCGCGCTGTTCCTGGCCGCTCCGATCGTTGAGACCATCTACATTCACCCGACACTTCCGCTGGCGCTGGCGTTCATCTACACAACCCTTTTCCCCGGATTGCTGGCCACATTGATCTGGTTCCTACTATTGGATCGGATCGGAGCCATTCGGGCCGCCACTTTCCACTTTTTGAACCCTGTATTCGGGGTCACGATCGCGGCGATCCTGCTGGGCGAAAAGCTGGGTGCGATGGACGCGGTCGGCGTTGCCGTCACGACCCTTGGCATTCTTGCGGTTCAGATTTCACGACAGGGCGCTCAGGGCAGCAAGGCCTCGACCTGAGACAACAGTTTACGGGAATCGGGTTTTGCGTTCGACCCATAGGTCGCAACCACTTCCCCTTCAGAATCGATCAGGATCTTGTTGAAGTTCCATTTGGGCGTGAAACCGGTCCGGGCGGCAACGGCTTTGTAGAACGGATGAGCGTCTGCGCCTTTCACCGGAGTGATGTCCGTCATCGGCAGGGTCAGCCCATAGTTCATCTCACAAAACTGTTTAACCTCATCTGCCGATTCCAGCTCCTGATTGAATGAATCCGACGGCACCGCAAGAACGACCAGTCCTTTGTCGGAATAGACCTCATGAACCTTTTGTAGAGCCGCATATTGCCCGGTGAATCCACAATGTGACGCGGTGTTGACCACCAGTACAGGCTGGCCGTGCCAATCTTCGATGGCCAATGTGCCTCCGTCGATCGAGTTGAACTCGCCGGTCAGCGGCGCGGCTTGAACGGCACGACCCAATAAAACCAAGGCAGTCAAAAGCAGCAATCTGATCATGTCTTGTTCTCCCTTTAAGTCTGATACGCGGATCGGCACTCATCAGATCACTTGCACGAGTGCGAGAGCAGTTTGAAATATCACTTTGCATTCCACTCTTAAGCCCCCAGATAATGGCGCAAACAAAAAATTCAGCCGGAGGATTCATGACACGCTTTACCAAAGACCCCACGGCCATCGCTGCGCTTTCGCCCGAAGAGTTTCACGTCACGCAACGCAGTGGTACCGAACGTCCGGGCACCGGGAAATACCTGAATAACAAGGAACCAGGTATCTACGTGGATATCGTATCAGGTGAGCCGCTTTTTGCCTCGGCCCACAAGTACGAGTCCGGTTGCGGCTGGCCCAGTTTCACCAAACCGATCATCCATGAGCATGTGGAAGAGTTTCGTGATACAACGCATGGTATGATCCGGACCGAGGTTCGCTCGAAACACGGCGACAGCCATCTGGGACATGTCTTCCCCGACGGCCCACGTGAACATGGCGGACTGCGCTACTGCATCAACTCAGCCTCGCTCAGATTCATCCATCGAGACGAGATGGAAGCAGAAGGCTATGGCGACTATTTGATTCATGTGGAGGACATCTGATGACCGAACAACGCGCTGTACTGGCCGGGGGCTGCTTTTGGGGGATGCAGGACCTGATCCGCAAACTACCAGGCGTTTCACGCACCCGTGTCGGCTACACCGGTGGCGATGTGCCCAACGCGACCTATCGCAACCACGGCACCCACGCCGAAGGGATTGAGATTTGGTTCGATCCGTCGCAAACCAGCTATCGCGACCTGCTGGAGTTCTTCTTCCAGATCCATGACCCAACAACAGTGAACCGTCAGGGCAATGACCGCGGCATGAGTTATCGATCCGCGATCTATTACGTGGACGACACGCAAAAACAGGTCGCTGTCGATACCATTGCCGATGTGAACGCCAGCGGATTGTGGCCCGGCAAAGTCGTAACCGAAGTCGAACCCGCCGGAGACTTCTGGGAGGCAGAGCCAGAGCATCAGGATTATCTGGAGCGCATCCCGAACGGCTATACCTGCCATTTCCCGCGCCAAGATTGGGTCCTGCCCAAGCGTGCCAGCGCCGCAGAGTAATGCACCACCTACCCGGCCCCTCTGAACATTTCAGAGGGGCTAGCCTGCCGCCACCCGCGGTCGCCCACTTGCCTCGACCGTAATCATGGCCTCGACAAAAACATCCTTGGCCTCGACGCGCGCCGTTTTGATATCACGCTCAACGATCACCCGGATATCTTCCGCGCCAGCTTCTCTTACCGCGCCCTCAGCCTCGGATCTGAGAACACGCTCCAACAAATCCAGGGCCTCCTCAGACGCCGCGAAATCCTGCGGTCCGTCCCCCAGATGCACACGATACCGACCTTCAGACGGAGATGTGACAGTCCCCGAACGCCGCATGGTCAGCCGGCCAACAACAGCACCGATTGCATTGGCCACGCCCGCGTGTTCCGGCAGGATCATGCGACAATGCAAGCGCTCACCAACTGCTGGGTAATAGCTGGGAGCTGACGCCCCAAGACCGACCACATCTACATTCAAAGCAGCACTCAGCGACAGCAAACCACGATGCTGTGCCAGTCCGCGTTGGGTCAGAACATGGCGCGCCAAGTCATGTGGCGGCAGGCCAAACCCGTCCTGCTCTTCGTCAAAAGCAGCCTCTAACAAGGTCAAACTGGTCTGCTCCGTCAATTGATCCACGATCATCTGCGCCAATGCTTCAGGCGAATTTGCCAGCATGTCCCCGGAGCCGACCCGTTTACGCGCCACCAGTTCCAAGGCCTTGCGCGCCGCCTCGGCGTCCCAAGCATCGACGCGCCCTAACACATGACTCGCATCCGACGGTGTCACGCCCGAGACCTGAACGATTCCGCGATCGACCAAGCGGTTCAGTGCGCCATTCTCCATCCGAGACCGCAACAATGCACCAAGAGGCAGAACCAGATCGCCCAGACGCTCCAACAGAATCTCTTCCCGTGCGCCGATACCATCGGCATGGATGCCGGGGACTCGGCGCACAAATCGGGTGTCGTGCTCGCCCACTGTTGTGGCCCGCAATTGATCGTCCAGAATGGCGTGAACAACCTCAGGGGCTTCTGCTGCGATCAAAGACACGGGCAGAACACGCCGTGGCCCCAGAAACACACCGCCCTGCAACCCCTCAGCCACCACATGAACCTGGCTGTCGCCGCCCAGACCATGGGTGCGCATCGCCACAGCCTCGACCATGGTTCGAAACCCACCAACCTGCGCACCGGCCGGATCAATTGCAGGCTTGCCATCCCGGATCAGCGCCACATCGGTTGTGGTTCCCCCAATGTCGGACACCAGCGCATTGTCGGCCCCGGTCAGCCACCGCGCGCCCACAATCGAGGCCGCCGGTCCACTGAGGATCGTCTCAATCGGACGTTCTCGCGCCTGCTCGGCGCTCATCAATGCGCCATCGCCGCGCACCACCATCATCGGGGCCGAGATCCCCAAGGCACGCAATTGATCTTGCGCCCGCCCGATCAGACGGTCGATCATGCCGATCAGCCGCGCATTCAGAACAGCCGTCACAGCACGTTTCGGACCGTTCAACTTGGCCGACAGGTGGTGCGAGCATGTCACCGGCGCGCCGGTCTTTTCCGATACGATCCGCGCCGCCTCCAGCTCATGCGCCGGATTACGGGTCGCGAACTGAGCCGCAATGGCAAAGCCCGAAATCCCTTTATGAGTGTCTAAGAACGCCTCCAGAACGGCGACATCCAGTGGCGCGGCCTCGCCTCCGGAATGTGTGTGACCACCCGCAATCACAAGGGCCGGATCGTCCTTTAGTGCGTCCTTCAAGCCATGCTTTTGCAGATCGCTGTCCTTGAACCCGATATAGATCAGAGCCACGCGCCCACCCTGCCCCTCGACCAGGGCATTTGTGGCCAGTGTAGTGGACAATGACGCCATAGCGATCTGATCCGGCGTAACCTGCGCCTCCTCCAGCACAGACGAAATCGCATTGCCTACGCCAATTGCCAAATCCGCGCGTGTGGTCAGAGACTTTGCCGAAGCAATCACCTCTTTCTCATCCCGGATCAACACCGCGTCGGTATAGGTCCCGCCTGTATCCACCCCCAAAGACAGCGTCATCGGGTCCTCCTTACTGTTCGCTGCGAATGGGTGTAGCGGTTATGCGCGACGCGTCCAGCCTGTTTGCGGCATTTATGACAGCTGTTCCACCGCCCAGCGCGCCGCATCGGCCACGGTAGGGTCCGGGTCTTCCGTCAGCGCCTGAGCGACAGACCTCAAACCCGGCTGCCCCGAGTTTCCAATGGCATAAAGCACATTCCGCACGAATCGATCACGTCCGATGCGTTTGATGGGGGAACCTGAAAACTTCGCGCGAAAACCCGCATCATCCAGCGCGGCCAATTCGGCCAGGGCAGGCGCTTTCAGATCGTCCCGGGCGGCATAACGTATGTCACTTGCGGCAACGGCAAACTTGTTCCAGGGACAAGCCGCCAAGCAATCATCGCAGCCATAGATCCGGTTGCCCAACTTCTCACGCAGCTCAGTCTCCACCGGGCCTTTATGTTCAATGGTCAGATACGATATGCACCGCCGCGCATCCAATTGATACGGGGCTGGAAATGCATCGGTCGGGCAGCTGTCCAAGCAAGCGCGACACGAGCCACAGTGGTCTACTTCCGGCTCATCCGACGGTAGCTCAATTGTTGTAAAAACAGAGCCTATAAAAGCCCAATTTCCCCACTCCCGACTCACAAGGTTGGTGTGTTTACCCTGCCATCCAAGACCTGCCGCGTGCCCCAAAGCCTTTTCCGGGACCGGCGCGGTGTCGACAAAAACCTTCACCTCACCCCCGGATTCAGAAATCAGCCACCGCGCCAATCGCTTGAGCCGTTTCTTAACCAGATCATGGTAATCCTTGTTTTGCGCATAAACCGAAATCGCACCCCGGTCCGGGTGATACAGAACCCCTGTCGGATCATGCTCTGGCGTGTAACTTTCGGCCAACATGATCACTGACCGCGCCTCGGGCCATAGGGCAGCCGGATCAGCGCGCCAATGCACGCGCTCGGCCATCCACCCCATCTGCCCATGATATCCAGCATCCAAAAACGCCCCCAGGCGCTCGGGCACTTGTGGAACATCCCACGGACGACACACACGACAGGCCACAAACCCCTCTGCCAGAGCTTGTAGCACCAACTTTTCCTTAAGATCCGGTCCGCTCTTCATCTGGCCAAAAGTATCCTCGGGGGGAATCGCGCACCGGCGCGATGGGGGGCAGAAAGCCCCCCCAGTTGCACCCTATCAGAAATCCAGATCGGCGTAATGAGCCGGTGGTCGAAACCCTGGCACCTGATCCGCTAGAATCGACCGAAACGCCGGGCGCGATTTGATTTTCGCGTACCAGTCCTTGACCACGTGACTGCGATTCCAATCCACATCCGAAATATAATCTAGCGCCGACAAATGCGCCGCAGCCGCGAAATCAGCCAATGTCATCTGATCCCCGGCCAGCCAACGGCGGTGATCCAGCAGCCACGCCATGTAATCCAGATGATACTTGATCGCCTTGGCACCCTGTTTGACATTCTTGCTGTCCGGGTATCCTTGTCCCATCACCTTCTTGTTCACCCGCTCATACAGCAGCTTCGATGTCACCTCGTGATGGAACTTGTCATCAAACCAGCCCACAAGCCGCCGGACTTCAAAGCGGGCTTCGGGGTTTTTCGGCATCAAAGGCGGTTCAGGACGGGTTTCCTCGATGTACTCGCAGATTGCTGCGCTTTCCGACATGATTTGCCCATCCAGACGCAGCACCGGCACTTTACCCGCCGGGTTGCGGCGCAGAAAGTCCGGATCCTGTTCCCAGTATCGCTCCTCGACCAATTCAACCTCGATCTTCTTCTCTCCCAGAGACAAACGGACCTTGCGGCAATACGGTGAGAGGGGAACGTGAAACAGACGCGCCATGGGCTTCCAATCGAACCAGTGAGTACCCGACTGATTTAGCCCTTGAGGGCGACGGGTTTCAATCCTCGAAACAATTTGCGCGACCATCTGCGCGGATGGTGGCCGCCCCATCCAGAATCGCAGCCGCACGCCTGCGCGTGCTCACGCTTGGATCCGTGACCGAACGATTGCGCGGGGATGGCAGAATGGCAGCAATCCGCGCCGCCTGAACCGAGGTCAACTGCGCAGCACTTCTGTTGAAGTAACGCTGCGCTGCAGCCTCGACGCCAAACACGCCATTCCCGGTTTCTGCAACGTTCAGATAGACCTCAAGAATGCGCTGCTTGCTCCAGAAAACCTCAACCACCGGGGTGATCGAGGTTTCCATCGCTTTTCTGACCCAACTGCGCCCCTGCCATAGGAACACGTTTTTCACCACCTGTTGCGTGATGGTCGATGCACCACGATTGCCGCCACCCTCAAGCGCGTCACGGATGGCCTCGACATCGAAGCCCCAGTGCAGACAGAAATTCGCATCTTCCGCAGCAACCACTGATCGCGCCATAATTGGAGAGATGTCTTCAATCTGGACCCACTCGCGTTCAACCTTGCCCAACCGCCGCCATTCCGACCAGATCGTGTGGGTTACCGGGGGGTTCACAACTGAGTAGAGCAAGACCAGCGCCAGAACGACCCCCACAACCGCAAGAACGGCGAGTGTCATCCAACGGCGAATCTGCTGCGCCACTGGTGTTTTCTTCCTGGATGCCTTTTTTTTCTTACCGCCTGATGTGCGGGCTGCTTTCTTCGCCATGTTTCAGCTATACGACGCGTCGTCAGGGTTTGAAACGGCCTAAATTGCGAAGGCGCGTGCCTCGCGCGGATGAATTACCGGACGCGCGGTTTCCAGCGACATCGGGTCCGTCCCGGCCAGTTCGGGAAACAGATGCAGCACTTCGCTTTGCGTTTCACGATCCGAGGCCGACAACGCATGCCCAGGATAGTAGCTTTCGCTTTTCGCTCCGTTGGCGAAGACGATCTCATGTTGCTTGAACAAGAGGTGGAAATACTCGATTTCACCGCCTTCGACCCGTGTTACCGTGTCGCCATTGACAAGGGTGTGTGCCGGAACCAGCGCTTCGGCATGGCCGAACAGGTATGACGCCTGCCAGTCTTCAACCAGCATCCGATGCTGAGGTGATACCAGCAAAGGGCGATCCAGACCAAACACACCGGCGTCCAACCGGATTGGGGCCAGTTTACCTTCCGCAGCAACCACTGTGCGTCCGACCCAGATCAAAGGCTGCGGCCCGTGATCCACCGTTATGACCATGTCGCCAGCTTTCAGATCTTCCACCGCGCATTCGCCTTCGGGGGTCGCGATCATAGTTCCAGATGTGAAACACGGAGGGCCAAGGCTTCCGACCGGCAGCGGGCCTTGTGTGTTAACAAACGTGGTTGATACGAGTGTTCCTGGCTGCAACACCTGCCCGTCCGTCGGGGTGAATACCCGAGATCCGTCAGCCAGATAAAATGTTGTTCCTAAATAGGTAACATTCCCAACGCCGGACACGTTGACTGTTACAGTGTCTCCGGGCCAGGAATTCGTGACATCCTGGCCGTTGACCGTATCTCCGCTGGGCGCGTCAATTTCGCCGTCATCATCTACATCTGTCAGATCCAGACTGCTGACCGTGATGGCTGTTCCCAAGGGCGGAGGGTTTGCAGGATCGAAGGTATAAAACTGATCGCGATACGTTGTTGGCATCAAACTGTACCCATTTTCACACCACACAGCCGCTTCAACGGCCGATGGCTTTCGCTGGAACGTGGAGGGAGATTGGCGAAATTCACGTATTCAGGCAAGAATCGCGCAAAAACAGCGTAAACAAACCAAGCCCCGCGTGGTGGAAATGACACGCGGGGCTAGTTTTTCGTGCGTTTCAGCCTGCGAAGCTTCGCGGAAGACTTTATTCCGCCGGAACTGCGGTGGCTTCGGTGGTTAGCGGATGACTCAGCTTGTTCAGCATCTCTTTGGGACAAACCTGAAGGAATTTCGCTTTTTCCACGTCCCAGTGTTGCAGGATATCTGCGGCTTTCCGGCTATAGGTCTCCTCAGCGTGGCGTGTGATGAGCATTTTCAACTGCTCCTCCCAATGCGCGACTAAAACCGGGCAGGTGACCAGTGTTTCATTGTTCATCAACGCTTCGGCTTTGCCTTCGGGATCGTAAAGATAGGCCATGCCACCGGTCATACCAGCACCAAAGTTGGCGCCGATAGTACCAAGAATCACGGCCACACCGCCCGTCATGTATTCACACCCGTTCGAACCGCAGCCTTCGACCACAACTTTTGCACCCGAGTTACGCACGGCGAACCGCTCACCTGCGCGACCTGCCGCGAACAGGTGTCCATCTGTGGCCCCATACAGGACTGTGTTGCCGATGATCGTGTTCTCATCCGCCTTCAGCGGGCTGACCTGCGGCGGGCGCACAACAATCGTACCGCCCGACAAACCCTTGCCAACATAATCGTTGGCGTCGCCTGACACTTCCAGTTTCAGTCCCGGAGCAGCGAATGCCCCCAAAGACTGACCAGCGGAGCCCTGAAGCTTCACATGTAGGTGGTCGTCCTGGAACGTGTTCCGCATACCAAAGTTCTGCACGATATGGCTGGAAACACGGGTGCCAACGGTCCGATGCGTGTTCTGCACCGCATAGGACAGCTGCATCTTTTCACCGTCTTTCAGGAACCGGGCCGCATCGCGGACAATCTCGGCGTCCAGTGTATCCGGTACCGCGTTGCGATCTTTGTCACGGTTGTAGACGATGTCATGCGCACCATCGACCGTGATCAGCAGCGGATTGAGATCCAGATCATCCAGATTCGCCGAACCACGGCTGACCTGCGCCAGCAGATCAGCCCGGCCGATGATCTCGTCAATCGACCGCGCGCCGAGGCTGGCCAGCAGTTCGCGCACTTCCTGCGCGTAGAAGGTGATCAGGTTGACGACCTTGTCCGCGTTACCGGTGAACTTGGCGCGCAGGCTTTCGTCCTGTGTGCAGACGCCAACCGGGCAGGTATTCGACTGGCACTGACGCACCATGATACAACCCATAGCGATCAGGGCGGCGGTGCCGATGCCGTATTCTTCGGCCCCCATCATCGCGGCCATAACAATGTCACGTCCGGTGCGCAGGCCACCGTCGGTCCGAAGGGTCACACGGTCGCGCAGGTTGTTCATCGCCAGAACCTGATGCGCTTCGGTCAGGCCCATCTCCCATGGAAGACCGGCATATTTGATTGAGGTCGCGGGTGACGCGCCCGTACCGCCATTGTGACCCGAAATAAGGATAATATCCGCTTTCGCCTTGGCCACACCGGCCGCAATCGTGCCCACGCCCGAGGACGCTACCAGCTTGACCGTCACTTTGCAGCGCGGGTTGATCTGCTTGAGGTCATAGATCAGCTGCGCCAGATCCTCGATCGAGTAGATGTCGTGGTGCGGCGGCGGCGAGATCAGCGTCACGCCTTTTGTCGAATGCCGCAGACGCGCGATCAGGTCGGTAACTTTCATGCCAGGCAACTGGCCACCCTCACCGGGTTTCGCGCCTTGGGCGACCTTGATCTCAAGCTCTTCACACTGGTTCAGGTATTCGGCGGTTACACCGAACCGGCCCGAGGCCACCTGTTTGATCTTGGCAGAAGGGTTATCGCCATTGGGCTCTGGCACGAAATGCGCGGGGTCTTCGCCGCCCTCGCCCGAGTCCGATTTCGCGCCGATCCGGTTCATCGCCACGTTCAGCGTCTTATGCGCCTCAGGCGACAGCGCCCCCAGCGACATACCCGGCGTGACAAAGCGTTTGCGGATGGAGGTAATCGACTCGACCTCTTCAATCGGCACCGGCTTGCTAAGCGGTTTGAAATCCATCAGATCGCGCAGGTGGATCGGCGGGTTTGACTGCATCTTCGCCGAATACTGCTTCCACAACTCGTAAGAGGCGCGGTTACAGGCCATCTGCATCATGTGCATCGAGGTCGCTTCCCACGCGTGGGTCTCACCCGATTTCCGCGCTTTGTAGAAACCACCGATGGGCAATACATCCAAGCCGCCGTCCCAAGCCTTGGCGTGGGTTTCCTCCAACTTGGCCTGAATACCGGTCACACCGATTCCCGAGATCCGGCTGGTCATGCCCGGGAAATACTCGGCCACCATCGCACGGCTGAGGCCCACGGCCTCAAAGTTCAGACCGCCACGATAAGACGAGATCACCGAAATCCCCATCTTGGCCATGATCTTGAGCAAACCCTGGTCGATGGCTTCACGATACCGTGCGACGTTTTCGGTCAGGGTGCCGTCCAGCAGGCCGCGGCCAATGCGGTCAGCAAGCGAATCCTCGGCCAGATAAGCGTTCACTACAGTCGCACCGCATCCAATCAGGACGGCAAAGTAATGCGGGTCGACACATTCTGCAGAACGTACGCTCAGGGAACAGAATGTGCGCAGACCCTGGCGAGTCAGATGCGAGTGAACCGCGCTGGTCGCCAGGATCATGGGCATTGCTATCCGACCAGCGCCCGAGCTCATGTCAGACAGGACGATATGCCCTGCACCGGACCGCACGGCTTCTTCTGATTCGGCTCTAACACGGGCCAAAGCGGTACTCAGCGCGCCGCGACCGGGTTCAAAGCTGCAATCGATTTCCGCCAGCGGGGCATCAAAGCTCTCGACCAGCTTGTCCCACTGCGCGTTGCCGACAAAGGGGCTTTCCAGAACCACGATCTCGGTCTGGCTGCTGTCTTCGTCCAACACGTTCTTGAGGTTGGCAAAGCGTGTCTTCAGCGACATCACGCGGTATTCACGCAAGCTGTCGATTGGAGGGTTGGTGACCTGGCTGAAGTTCTGGCGGAAGAAATGGCTGAGCGGGCGGTATTGCTTGGACAGAACCGCAGACGGTGTGTCGTCCCCCATGGAAGCCAGCGCTTCTTTGCCGTCTTCAGCCATCGGAGTCAGGATTTGCTCCAGCTCCTCAACCGAATAACCCGCCGCGATCTGACGCTTGCGCAGCTCTTCACCCGCGAAGATTGGAGCCTCAGTTACGCCCGCCAGCGTGTTGTCCAGATCGTTGATCTTGCCGACCCATTCACCAAACGGCAACGCTCGCGCCAGTTTGTTCTTGATCTGGGTGTCGCGATACAGCTTGCCCTTCTTCATATCCACAGCCAGCATCTGACCAGGACCAAGCGCGCCTTTTTCGGTTACGGAGGCTTCGTCGATCGGGACCATGCCGGCCTCAGAGCCCGCAATCACCAGACCATCGCCAGTCACCACGTAACGCATCGGGCGCAGACCGTTCCGGTCCAGACCGGCGCAGACCCAGCGACCATCGGTCATGGCCAGCGCGGCGGGGCCGTCCCATGGTTCCATCACCGAGTTGCAGTAGGAATACATGTCACGCCAGGCTTGCGGCAGTTCGACCGCCTGTTTGGACCAGCTTTCCGGCACCAACATGGTTTTCGCCATCGGGGCCGAGCGGCCAGCACGCACCAGGACCTCAAAAACAGAGTCTAATGCAGCCGAATCCGATGATCCGCTCGCGATGATCGGTTTAATATCTTCCGCATAGTCGCCAAAACTGTCCGAAGTCATCCGGATCTCGTGGCTTTTCATCCAGTTGATGTTACCTCTCAGCGTGTTGATTTCGCCGTTATGGGCCAACATCCGAAACGGCTGGGCCAGCCACCATTGGGGGAAGGTGTTCGTAGAATAGCGCTGGTGATATATTGCAAACGCCGATTCAAAACGTTCATCCATCAGGTCGGGATAGAACACGGCCACCTGCTCGGCCAGCATCATGCCCTTGTAAATGATCGAGCGGCAAGACAATGACGCGAGATAAAGCCCCGAAATCCCCGCAGCAGCAGCGGCTTTTTCAATGCGACGACGGATCACATAAAGCTCACGCTCAAATGTCTCTTCATCTACGCCTTTGGAGTTCGAGATCAGGATCTGCTCGATCTCGGGTCGCGTGGCGTTGGCTTTATCCCCCAGACACGTCACATCGACCGGCACGTGACGCCAGCCATAGATGTAATAGCCCATGCGCAGCACTTCGGTTTCCACGATGGTCCGGCACTGTTCCTGTGCGCCAAAATCGGTGCGCGGCAGGAACACCTGTCCAACGGCGATCAGCTCATCCATATTGGGTTCGTGACCAGTGCGGCGTATCTGGTCATAGAAGAAAGGAGCAGGGATCTGCACGTGGATGCCCGCGCCGTCACCGGTTTTACCATCGGCATCAACCGCACCCCGGTGCCAAATCGCCTTGAGCGCATCGATCCCCGCGTCCACCACCTTGCGTGACGGCTTGCCATCGACGGAAACAACAAGGCCCACCCCGCAGGAAGAATGCTCTTCTTGCTCAGAATAGAGACCGTTTTCCGCCATCCATTTGCGCTTGGCTTCTTCGGCCCGCACCCAATCGGCATCATATTTGGTCATTGGCTGTCTCCTTCTTCCGGCTGGGCATACATGACTTCGACCTCAGCTTTGGTCATCTGCCGGCGTTCGCCTGCGAACGCATACCCGTCGGGCTTTTTGTCGATATAAAGTTCCAGTTTCAGCGGATGGCCTGTGTCGTCGAACAGGCCCGCTGCCATTTGAGTATGTCCGTGCATCTCACCCGGAAGGGTGATCCGGTACCAAAGCGCCGAACCACAATCGGCACAAAAGGCACGCTCGGCCCAGTCGGATGAGGTAAAGTTTTTGACCGGTCCCAACGCGGCGTATCCCGCTTCCGCCGGAAATGTCACCAACATCGAGCTGGTCCAGCGACGGCATTGGTCGCAATGGCATGCACCGAGTGCGTCCTTCGCCGGAGTGGCGGTCACAGTGACCGCGCCGCACATACATTGGCCTTGCAATTCGGGCATCGAACCCTCCTGTCGTTGGGCGTTGGGTTACTCGGCAGCTATAGCCGCCTTGGCGTTGAAACGGTCGATGATCGCGTCGGCACAGTCGCGACCGTCCCGAATCGCCCAAACCACAAGAGAGGCCCCGCGCACGATGTCACCGATGGCATAGACGCCGTCCATTTCGGTTTCACCAGTTTGGAACGCCGCCTTGACAGTGCCCCAGCGGGTCACGGGCAGGTCTGGCTGGCCGAACAGAGCGGGCAGGTCTTCGGGCTCAAAACCCAGCGCCTTGATGACCAGATCGGCCTCTTCGACATAGTCCGCACCTTCGATAACCTCGGGAGCCTGACGACCCGACGCGTCGGGCTGCCCCAGACGCATCTTTTGCACCATCACGCCGGTGACCTTATCATCACCAGTGAACCCTTTTGGCGCGCTGAGCCATTCAAAAACAACGCCTTCTTCCTCGGCATTTTGCGTTTCACGCTGCGAGCCCGGCATATTGGCCCGGTCGCGGCGATACAGGCACTTGACCGAGGTCGCGCCCTGACGGATCGAGGTGCGCACGCAGTCCATGGCGGTATCACCGCCACCGACCACGACCACCTTTTTACCTTCGGCATTCAGGCGGCCATTGTCGAAATCTTCGACGACATCACCAAAACTTTTGCGGTTCGAAGCTGTCAGGAAGTCTATTGCCTTTTCGATCCCGGCCAGACCGCTTCCCGGCATAGACAGGTCGCGGGACTTATACACGCCGGTTGCAACAATTACCGCGTCGTGCCGGGCACGAATTTCATCAAACTTGGTGGCGTCAACGTCACAATTCAGCTCGAACCGGACACCGCCGTCAGCCAATAGGTCATTGCGTCGTTGCACGATGTCCTTTTCAAGCTTGAAACCTGGAATGCCGTACATCAACAGGCCACCCGCACGGTCATGACGATCATAAACCGTCACCTGAATTCCAGCGCGGCGCAGCATATCCGCCGCAGCCAACCCACCGGGGCCACCTCCGATGATGCCCACGCTCTCGCTACGCTCTGCAGCGGGCGCGACAGGTTTCACCCAGCCTTTGTCCCAAGCAGTGTCCGTGATGTATTTCTCAATGGTGCCAATGGTGACTGTGCCGTGACCCGATTGCTCGATGACACAGTTGCCTTCGCACAAACGGTCTTGTGGGCAGATGCGTCCGCAGATCTCGGGGAAGGTATTTGTAGCCTGGCTTGTCTCATAGGCTTCTTCCAGGCGACCAGTAGCGGTCAGATGCAGCCAATCCGGAATATTGTTGTGCAATGGGCAATGTGACTGGCAATACGGCACGCCGCATTGGCTGCAGCGACTGGCTTGTTCGGCGGCTTTCTCGGCGGCGTACTCTGCATAGATTTCGTCAAAGTCTTCCTTGCGGTCGCTTGCAGCACGCTTTTCCGGCATGACACGGTCGATCTGCACAAATTTCAGCATCGGTTGCTTGGCCACGGGTCAGACTCCATGAGTTGGCTTGGTCCGGTTTCTCTAAGGGATACGCTAGGGGATTAAAAGTCAAATATACTGACCTAAATTGAGAAAGTTGGTTGCGGCGAGCTAAATTATTGAGAAATTCTTGATTTTTTAGATCCGAATCGGACCTATATGTGCGCTTTCCTTTTCCCCGCCACCCTTATACCCATAATTCGCAAGTATAATGTGACCGCAAATCGGCAGGGCAGATGAGTCTTTTCCACCTGATTCTCGTAGCAATCATTCAGGGAATCACTGAGTTTTTGCCCATTTCTTCATCCGGTCATCTGATCCTTCTGCCAAACCTCACGGGCCTTGAGGATCAGGGACAAGCCATAGATGTTGCGGTTCATGTAGGAACCCTGGGCGCGGTCGTTCTGTATTTCTGGTCGGACGTCAAACACGCCCTTGCCGGCCTGCCGCATGCCCTGATCGGCCGGACAGATACCGCACAAGCACGCCTGGCCCTGGGCCTGATCATCGCTACAATCCCGACCGTGATCGCAGGCTTGATCCTGCATCTGACAGGGTTGAGCGATGCCATGCGTTCGATCTCTGTAATCGGCTGGACCATGCTGGGTTTCGGTCTGTTGCTGTATTGGATGGATCAGAAAGGCCCCCAAATCAAAGAAGCCGCCGATTGGGGTGTGCGCGATGCATTCATAATGGGGTTGTGGCAGATTCTTGCCTTGATCCCAGGCACTTCCAGATCCGGGATTACTATCACCGGTGCACGTCAATTGGGCTACACCCGAGAAGAAGGCGCGCGGATTGCTATGCTGATGTCGATTCCGACGATTCTGGCATCTGGTACATTGCTGGCATTGGATGTGATACGCGACGCCGATGCGCAGCTGGCGCGCGACGGCGCCATTGCCGCAGCGTTTGCGTTTTTTTCCGCCCTTCTGGCGCTCAGCCTGATGATGCGGCTACTGCGCAGCGTTAGCTTCACGCCCTACGTCATCTACCGCGTCATTCTTGGCGCGATCCTGTTATTCATCGCCTACAGCTGATCAGTACGCAGGTTTTTGGCCGAATTCTGAATGTCGTCATACTGACCTGAGGGGCGGAACTTCCACAGGTATTCCGGCAGCACCGATTCCAGCGTGGTCGGTGTGATCCCAAGATCGGCAAAAGATCTGGCACCATCGGACACAACATTGTCGTTCCGCAAGTTCTTGAGCTGATCGCGGGTCAGAATGTTGTTCGGGAACAACTGAAAACTGACGAACTTCACGATATCCAGAACACCCGCCATGATCCGCGCGGCGAAGAACGGCATCCCGATGATGACGCGACGACGGTGGATCACTTCCAGCATCTGCTGCATCAAAGCGCGGAAGGTTTTGACCTCGGGCCCGCCCAGTTCATACACGCCGGGTTCGGCCTGTCCCAGAACACCTTTGACCGCTGCATGGGCCACATCATCCACATAAACCGGCTGGAACTTTGTTTGAGCCCCGACCAACGGCAGGAACGGCCCCATGCGCGTCATTCCGGCAAAGCGGTTGAAGAATTGATCTTCGGTGCCAAAAATCACAGATGGCCGCAGGATCACTGCATTTGGCATATGTTTCAGCACGCCCGCTTCGCCCTGCGCCTTGGTCTGAGAATATTCGCTGGCGGCATTGGCATCCGCGCCAATGGCCGAGATATGAACCATCCGTTCAATCCCCTGATCCGCCGCCAATCGCGCGATGCGCTCAGCCCCTTCGGCCTGTACGGCACCAAAGTCGTTCTTACCCATCTCGTTCAGCACGCCGACGCAGTTGACTACAACATCTGCACTGTGCATGGCCCGCGCAACCGACGTATCATCGCGGATATTGCACAGCACCGGCTCAACTTGACCAACCACACCATAGGGTTTCACGAACATCGCCTCATTCGGGCGGCGCACGGCCACACGAACGCGCCACCCCTCACTCGCCAGGCGCCGCGCGATGTAGCGACCGACAAACCCCGATCCGCCATAAATCGTCACAAGTTTCGACATGAGAGGGCTCCTGCTGAGAAATTGCGCCCTAGACCTAACGCCCGCAGCCCCTCCAAACAAGGCGCTAATTCGCCGCGAGGGTGTTGAAATTTTCAGGCGTGAAAAGCGGGGCGGGGAGCAAATTCAAAAAACTTTCAAAAATCTCCCCGAATCTGGTTGACGCCCTCCGCCACTGGGCTTAAACGCCCCTCCACGACACCTGCCCAGGTGGCGGAATTGGTAGACGCGCTAGCTTCAGGTGCTAGTGTCCGTATGGACGTGGAGGTTCGAGTCCTCTCCTGGGCACCATCCCCTACAGATAAGCCTTTGTATCCCTTCAGCTTTTACTGGAGCTGACCAAGGGCGTAGTACATGCTGGAG
>NZ_JBXWQF010000034.1:0-28712 GCF_059612245.1 Ruegeria sp. CDSA079
CCTGACAAGAAAGGCACTCGCGCTCAGTTCGGTACGCCTCTCTCTGCGCCAGCAACACGTTGTTTTTCAACAATATCCGGACCTTGCGGGCTTTCGCCGCAGTCGCGAAAAAACTACATCCAAGAGCGCCTCCCGGTGTCTCGAACGGAGGGCAGAGCAGGCGGTCGGTTCAAGCCCAAGCAACACTGCGAAATACCCTGTGATGCGTCATAGAAACCGTTTGGTCATTGTCCGTCACTGTGCAAACTCTGTCCTCGCACCCGAACCTGACTCGTCAAAAAGAACCAGCTGGCCTCTTTGGAGATTTTGCATGCCAAGAAAAGAAGCGCACCAAGAGTTCGCTGAAATCAGCCTCGAGGCAGAAACGCTCGCAGCTCAGGCGATAACAACCACCCTAAGGGATTTTGGTCAACCAATCTCCGAGATTCGGGCGATGTTGCACGAAGCCAACGCTCCAGTCTCAAGCGATGTGATAGAAGTGACAGGAGTATCCTTGTCAGAACGGATGATTGAGGGCGTGACCTGCATGGTCATCGATCCGCCGGTTCCACGGGGCAATCGTGAAATCATCTATCTTTTCGGGGGAGGGTTTTCGGTAGGCAGCCCTTTCGAGGACCTGCCGATTTCAGCCAAACTCGCCGAAAAAACCGGTGCGCGAGTAATTGCCCCCCATTATCCACTTGCTCCTGAGAACCCATTCCCTGCAGCTCTAAATGTCTGTGAAGATGTCATCTCTACCCTCCTCAGAGAAAACACTGGGGCATGTCTTTGCGGAGAATCCGCCGGCGGAAATCTTGCTCTCGCAACTGTCCACCGATTGAAGGCACGTGGAGAACGTCTTCCACGCGCGCTGGCACTCATGTCGCCTTGGGTGGATATCAAGAACCTAGGGGATAGTGGGGTTGCCCGACGCGACCCATTTCTGCGTGCGTCCGAGATCGACGTATTTCGCTCACTGTATATTCCAGAGAACGCTGATCAGACCAGCCCCGATCTGTCGCCGATTTACGGACCTTTCGATGACCAATTCCCCCCGGTATTTGTAACCAGTGGAACGCGGGATTATCTGTTGAGTGGCTGTGTTCGTTTAGACCGGATAATGAGAGAATCCGGAGCCACTTGCAATTTAAGAGTCTGGGAAGGCATGTGGCATGTGTTTGAGTTCTACCCGAGCATTCCTGAGGCCGAGGCGTCAATAACGGATATTGCAGAATTTTTGGCCCAAAATCTCTACTGAACGAAAGCAAAGAACTAAGGTGTTTTGTACGTAGGCTTTCCCCGTGCCGTGGCCCTGCGTTGGACCTACCGTGTATGACAGCTTAACATCGTTCGCGGCGTGCTGCATATGCAAAGAGCTGCCAAGCGACCAATGACTAAAATGGGCTCGGACCTGCCGTTCTTTGCCTGCTGCGTCACCTCGTTGCGTCATAGCTCGAGGTTTGCCTCGTAAGCGGTTCGAATTGTTACTAGGCTGCGCCAGACGTTCAATCGAGAGGAAAGACAGGTGCCGCATGAGCTGGATCAGAACAGTGCCGTTGGAAGAGGCGACCGGAAAGCTGAAGAATCTTTACGAGAGGGTGACCGGCCCGTCCAATAATGTGGACAACATCATGATGGCGCATTCTTTGCGGCCGCATTCGATGGAAGGCCATATGGCGATGTACAAGGCGGTGCTGCATCACTCGGGTAACAAGATACCGAAGTGGTTTCTTGAGGTGCTGGGCGTGTGGGTCAGTTCTCTGAATCGGTGCGGGTATTGCGTCGAACATCACTTCGCCGGTTTGCAGCGGTTGCTTGGCGACAAAGCGCGAGGCAATGCGATCCGGGCGGCGATTGAGGCACGTGATCCAGTTGCTTCTCCGTTGGATCCAGCGCAGGTCGCCGCCATGATCTATGCCCGTAAACTGACCGAAAGTCCGGGGGACCTGGTCGAGGCGGATGTGATCATCCTGCGTGAGGCGGGTTGGGACGATGGAGAAGTCCTTGAGATCAATCAGGTCTGTTCGTACTTCTCTTATGCAAATCGAACGGTGCTGGGGTTGGGATGTTCGATTGTCGGGGACGAGTTAGGTTTGTCGCCGAACAATTCTGACAACCCTGACGATTGGGGGCATCGGTAAAAGATCACACAGGTCAGGCAATGCGGACCCATTCCAGTATGGCGTTTGCAACGTCCTGCGGCTTTTGGTGATGCAGCCAGTGGTCGGTGCCGGGGATCGTGACACGGGTCAGGTCCGCAGCAAAAACCTCTAGCCCCTCGGTGGTTTCGGGCAAGAGCGCCTTGTCGTCAGGGCCCCAAAGCAACAGGTGCGGGCATCGGACATGCAGCCGGTCGTGCGGCAGGTCCGGCAGGTCTGTTGCCGGAAGTCCGGGTTCAGCCACAACCAGTGGAGAGGCGCGATACCAGTTCAGCATTGCCTCCAGCCTCCCGGAGCGAGCCCATTCGGTGCGATACTCGACCATGCGGCTTTCGGTCAGCCAATCCAGTCCCATGCCATGGCGAAAGAACCTTTCGAGCACTGCAAAGTTGTTTTCGGACAGTTTCTGGGCCGCATCTTGTGCCCGCAATTGGTTGATGTACTGCGAGGCTTCCGATTGCGCACCGCCTGCGGCCATGGCGCGTTGAAACGGAACCGGGTGCACGCCGTTTGCGATGACAAGCCGGTTAACCAAATCAGGACGGAACATAGCAAGGCCATAGGCCACCGATGCGCCCCAATCGTGACCCAGCACGGTACAAGGCGCTCCGTGGCTCTCGATCAAGGTGGCCATGTCGGACACCAGTTGCGATAGGGCATAGTTCTGCACCCCTTCGGGGCACCAGCTTTGACCATAGCCGCGCTGATCTGGGGCGATGCAATAGAAGTGATCCATCAGATGCGGCGCGAGATCCGCCCAGGCGCCGCCGTATTCCGGGAAGCCGTGCAGCATCAACAGCGGTGGTGCATCGGAGTTGCCCCAGAATCGGACACAGAAGGACTGGCCATTCAGGTCGGCAAAAGACGTGCGCATGGGAACCTCTGATCCGGTGTGGAATTTATGGGTTTTTGAGGCATCAATTTGACACCAATCAAAGCGCATTCAAGACGTTTCTGCTAGCCCTCATTCAGGACAGTAGAAAAAGGAAAAGATGTATGGAAGCCATTGCTCCGGTCGAAGCAAAATCCCCTCAGATCAAATCCGTACCAGCCAATACAGCCGAGCCCGTCGCGCCCAGTCCCGAGAAAATCCGGCAGGCGTTCGAAAGTGGGAAATACCCCTACGGCCGCAAGATGGCACGGGCGATTTATGAGACGCAGAAAGCCAAGTTGCAGGCCGAGCTTTTGAAGGTTCAGCTGTGGGCGCAAGACACGGGGCAGCGGTTCGTTCTGCTGTTCGAAGGCCGCGATGCCGCTGGCAAGGGCGGCACGATCAAACGGTTCATGGAGCATTTGAATCCGCGTCAGGCTCGAGTGGTCGCTTTGAACAAACCCACCTGGGAAGAGAAAGGGCAGTGGTATTATCAGCGCTACCTTCAGGAGCTGCCAACCGTTGGTGAAATGGTGTTCTATGACCGGTCCTGGTACAACCGCGCGGGTGTTGAGCGGGTGATGGGCTTCTGCTCGCCCAATGAGTATCTGGAGTTCATGCGTCAGACGCCGGAACTGGAACAGATGCTGGTCCGCTCGGGCATCCAATTGTACAAATACTGGTTCTCGGTCACGCAGGAGGAACAGCAACGTCGATTCAAAAGCCGCGAGACCGATCCGCTGAAACAGTGGAAACTTTCACCCATCGACAAGGCCAGCCTCAGCAAATGGGATGATTATACCGAGGCGAAAGAAGCGATGTTCTTTTACACCGATACTGCGGACGCGCCCTGGACGATCATCAAGTCGAACGACAAGAAACGGGCTCGGTTGAACTGTATGCGTCACTTCCTGTCGACGCTGGATTACCCCGGCAAGGATCATGACGTTGTCGGTGATCCTGATCCGTTGATCGTGGGGCAGGCGCATCACGTCATTCATCGGTCTGAACATATTCTGGGTGCAACATTGCATCCGGACGCCCGTTAAACACCAAGGTGCCCGTTCTCATGCCAGGAGCGGGCACCAAAGTCTCACAATGAAATTTTAGTGATCCACTCTTGTCCCGCGCCAAGCCCGCGCATATGGCTGGTGCTATGACAAAAGTGATGACATATCCCGCTCATTTTCGGGCGATTGCGGTGCTGGGCTTGCCCCTGGTCGGAGGGCATCTGGCGCAGTATGCGATCAGCTTGACAGATACCATCATGTTGGGTTGGTACGGGGTCGAGGCGTTGGCTGCGGTCACATTGGCCAGCAGCTATTACTTTGTGCTGTTTTTGTTCGGTGCGGGGTTTGGCTGGGCCGTCATGCCAATGGTTGCCACAGCGGCAGCAGAAGGGGACGAAACCAGCATTCGCCGCTCAACCCGAATGGGGCTTTGGCTGTCATTGCTGTACGCAGTGGTGGTTATGCCCTTGTTGTGGTGGTCTTATCCGATCCTGATCGCCATGAAGCAGGAACCGCAAATTGCTGAAACCGCTTCCGAGTATTTGCGCGTTGCAGGTTGGGGGTTGTTTCCGGCCCTGCTTGTGATGGTGCTGAAGTCCTACCTTGCGGCATTGGAACGGACGCAGATCGTGCTGTGGATCACGGTCGCGGCGGCATTTGTGAACGCGGTGACCAACTATGCGCTAATCTTCGGCAATTGGGGGGCACCGGAACTGGGCGTGACGGGGGCGGCCATCGCCTCAATCGCAACCCAGGTCGTTTCGCTGATCGCTGTTGTTATCTACGTGGTTCGGACGCTGCCGGAACACAGCCTTTTTCAACGGTTTTGGCGGCCGGATTGGGAGATGTTCGCCAGCGTATGGAAGCTGGGTGTGCCCATTGGTCTGACCACTCTGGCCGAAGTTTCGCTGTTTGCAACATCAGCGGTGATGATGGGGTGGCTGGGTCAGGTCCCTCTGGCCGCGCATGGGATCGCGCTGAACCTCGCTTCGGCTACCTTTATGGTGCATTTGGGGTTGTCAAACGCCGCCACCATCAGAGCAGGCAATGCGCTGGGCCGTCGGGACAGGGCACATCTGGAAAAAGGTGCAATTGCCGTAACGGGCATGTCGCTGGTCATGTCCGTTCTGACGGTTATCCTGTTTCTGACCTGTGCCGAACCGCTGATTTCATTGTTCATGGAGACTGACGATCCGCAACGCGGGCAAATCCTGGCTATTGGGACTGGGTTGCTTGCTATGGCGGCACTGTTTCAACTGGTCGATGGGGCGCAGGTCATTGCACTGGGTCTGCTGCGCGGATTGCAAGACGCCAAAATTCCCATGGTCATGGCCGCACTCAGCTATTGGGTCGTTGGAATCCCGGCGTCGTACTATTTTGGTTTTGTCCGGCAGATGGACGGCATCGGTGTCTGGCTGGGGCTGGTGCTTGGTCTGGCATTCGCGGCCGTGCTGCTGATGGCCCGGTTCTGGATGCATTCGGTGCGGCAGATGCAGGCACCGGCTGAACTGGCTTAGCCTTTGCTCAGGCGATCTGCCTTTTTGCGCACCAAAACCGTGCGCAGGTCGTGCATCGCCATCAGCAACCGGTCGGTCACGTCTTCAAGCTGTTCGTCACTTGCCTTGGACTGCGCCCATTGCGTGGTCAGGTTCAGGTAGTCAACGGCACGATGGATATCGTCGATGTCGCGCTGGGCCAGTACGGCCCGACGCTGCTCCATCCATTGGGCGATCTCTGACTGATCCCGTTCGGACAAAACCCGCTGCCCTTGCGGTTTGACGTCGCCATTGCGGATATTGATGACCGCGATCTGGTCCATCTCGATACGGCGTTGGCGGTTCTCTGTATCGACCCGAAACACCGCAGCCCCGTTTTCACGGATACGAAAGTAGTATTCGGGAAGTTCGGTGGACATGTTTACCTCAGAGATGTACAGAAACGCTGTATACGGCTGCAGGCCTCGGTCAGGGCCGCATCGGACGTAGCGTAGCTGACCCGGAAATTCGGCGAAAGGCCAAAGGCTGCGCCAAACACAACGGCTACATCTGCCTCTTCCAGCAAAGCCGTGGCAAATGCTTCGTCAGTGTCGATAACCGTTCCGGCAGGCGTCGTTTTGCCAATCAGTCCTGCGATCGAGGGATAAACATAAAACGCGCCTTCGGGCGTGGGGCAGGTGATGCCGTCGATTTCGTTCAGCATCCGAACCACCAGATCGCGACGACGTTTGAAGGTCTCGTTGTTCGGAGTCAGAAACTCCTGCGTACCGTCAAGCGCCTCGACCGCGGCCCATTGGCTGACCGAGCAGGGGTTCGAGGTTGATTGCGACTGAACCTTTCGCATCGCCGCGATGATCTCGACCGGACCCGCTGCATAGCCGATGCGCCACCCGGTCATGGCATAGGCTTTAGAGACACCATTGCAGGTAAGCGTCCGGTCATAGAGACCGGGCTCTACTTCGGCAGGGGTGCAGAATTCAAATCCGTCATAGGCCAGGTGTTCATACATGTCGTCGGACATGATCCAGACATGCGGATGGCGCATCAGCACATCGGTCAGAGCCTTCAGCTCATCCCGGCTGTATCCTGCGCCCGTTGGGTTAGAGGGCGAGTTGAAGATGAACCACTTTGTTTTGGGGGTGATTGCGGTTTCCAATTGTTCCGCAGTCAGCTTGAAACTGTTCTCGAGTGTCGTCTCAACGACAACCGGTGTTCCACCGGCAAGCAAAACCATGTCGGGGTAACTTACCCAATAAGGCGCGGGGATGATCACCTCGTCGCCGTCATTCATCGTCGCCATCAGAGCGTTGTACAGCGTTTGCTTGCCGCCGGTTCCGACCGAGATTTGAGCGGGTGTATACTCAAGCCCATGATCGCGCTTCATCTTAGCGCAGGCTGCTTGTTTCAGCTCGGGAATGCCGTCTGGTGCGGTGTATTTGGTTTTACCCGCCGCAATTGCCGCAACAGCGGCGTCTTTGATGTTCTGAGGCGTGTCGAAATCCGGCTCACCCGCGCTCAGCCCGATAACATCGCGCCCGGCGGCCTTAAGCTCGGCTGCCTTGGCTGTCATAGCGATGGTGGGCGAAGGTTTAACGCGTGACAGTGTCGCAGACAGGAAACTCATGAGTGGCCTCGGTTTGTATGTTCAACCTGACTGTCATAGGGTGCACCGGAATGACGATCAAGCCGTATGGATAATGTGAATCGGAGACCCGAATGATTGATGAACAAGACTGGTATGGTCCGGAGTCTGCAACATTTGGGGATCGTTTGGCGGGCGCTCGCGAAGCTGCCGGAATGACGCAAGCAGAATTGGCACGCCGTCTTGGGGTCAAGAAAGCGACAATTGCAGATTGGGAAAACGATTTGTCCGAGCCGCGAGCAAACCGATTGTCGATGATGGCGGGTATGATCAATGTCTCGATCATGTGGCTGCTGACCGGTGAAGGCGACGGCATGGACGCGCCGGTGGAAGAAAGCGAAGGCGGTATGGAACTGTCAGTCGCGGTGGCCGAACTGCGTGCCATTCGCGGCGAGATGCGCGCGAGCGCCGAACGTGCGGCGCGGCTGGAAAAGAAAATGCGCCTGATGCTGGAGCAGAAGAATTGAGCGAACCCCGGGATGTGCGCATCAAACGCATGAAAATGCGGTCCATGCGGCGTGGGATCAAGGAAATGGACATTATCCTGTCCGCCTACGCAGATCGCAACCTGGCTGACATGGATGAGGCCAGGCTGGATGATTATGACGCGCTGCTGAATGAAAATGACCAGGATCTATATCAGTGGGTCACAGGGCAGGTAAAATCGCCTGCACAGTTTTCCCGTTTGATATCGGACATCGCTCAAACGTTTCAAAAGTAACAAAACTTTCCGCTTAACCGATTTTTTGGATTTTCGGTTCATCGTGTCTCAAACAGCGCGACTGAATCGGAGGGTCGGATGAGTATGGAAATGCAGGTATCGGGATCGGGAACCAAGGGGTTCATGACCAGCTACCTTGAGGCGCTGGCCCTTGTGGAAAGATTGCACCGCTTGCTGCTGGACGTCATCAAGGACGAGTTTGAGCGCGTTGGCGTGTTGGAAATCAATGCTGTGCAGGCGCTGCTTCTGTTCAATATCGGTGATCACGAAGTCACGGCAGGTGAACTGAAAAGCCGTGGCTACTATCAAGGCAGCAATGTCAGTTACAACCTCAAGAAACTGGTCGAGATGGGGTACATGCACCATCAGCGCTGCGAGATCGACCGTCGCTCGGTGCGCGTTCGCCTGACGCCGCTGGGCAGAGAGATCCGCGACATCGTTTCCGACCTGTTTGCACGTCACGCTGAGGGCCTGCAAGGCAGGGGAGTGCTGGCACTTGAGGGCATAGAAGACATCACCACGTCGTTGCGCCGCGTCGAACGGTATTGGACCGACCAGATCAGGTATATCTACTGATCAAGGACGGGCTTCGGACAGCACGAGGCTGTCCAACTCTCGGATCAGTTTACGGATCATGGCCTCTTCATAGGCCTCAAACCCCAACGCGACCTCGACGAAGGCGTTTGGCCCTGAAATGACCCAGGCCGTGTAATAGGCGGAAAGCTCGCCCACCTGAACAAAGCGTTGATCTCCGGCCTTAGGGTCATCCGCACCGATGACCAGACCGTTGATTGTTATCCCGCTGTTACGCAGTGTAGCTCGAACTTCGCGGGGATGGGTCCCAAGATTATGCTTGCCATCACCAGACAGATCCAGCGTTCGCCGCCAGCATGTCTTTTGCTGCTGTAGCAAATCGGCGCCAAACGCCATCGCGGATCCAACCGCAGTGCCTTGCGGTGTCGAGCTGCGTGAAGTTTCGATCAAAAGAGTGCTGATTGCGTTTAGATCGGCCTGGGTTTGAATCTCGGTCCAGTTCAGCAGCATTCGTTCATGCCCTGGCTCGTTCCATTCAAAAACTGCCAGTCTTATGGATGTCGCGTCATCGGCCAGCATCAGCTGGCGCACTTCAGGGTGTTGCAGCGCAGCGGCCACGCCCTCTAACTGCAACCTGTATTCCCCGTTGTCGACTGACCCCGACACGTCCAGACCCAAAGCCAATGCGTGCCGGCACTGCGCATGAACAGGCCCGGATATCAGGCAGAACAACACGACAAACAGACGCGCAATCATTGGCCAACACGTCCAATTGCACCGATCTGCAGCCCGCTCAGTTCCCTCTCAAGCTTCTTGCGCATGGCGCGTTCAAAATCTTCAAACCCCTGAGCCACTTCAAGAAAGGCACCGGGGCCATGCAGGACGTTGTTCTCAAAGAAGGGAATCAGAAACAGTTCACCTTCAAAATCGGCGGCGTTGATAACCAGGCCATTGACCACAACGTCACGGGTAAAGAACCGTTGATACGCGATCTGCGGCCCATACCCGTCATTGTTGGACCCGTCACCGGACAGGTCTATCGTATGAAACAGGCATGGGGGCGCGCTTTGCAACAATTTGGCCCCAAACCGCAGCGCGTGCCCCATAGCTGTGGCCGAGCCTTGATTGGACCGGATCGACTGGCTGATTTGCGTTGCGGCGGCGACCAAATTCCCTTGGTTTTCAATCAGGTGCCAGTTCAGAATGACGTGTTGTGTAGATTGCCCGCTCCACTCGTAGACCGCCAAGGCAACGGGCAGGGGTGAGGAAAAGAAGGCCTCTTGTACTTCAGGGGCCAAAAGCGCCGCGGCCAATCCCTGCCTCTGCAAAAGGTCTTCTGCATCGTCGACCGAGACTGAAATATCCATCGCCAGAGCTAGGGCCAAACGGCATTGTTCGGCTTTGATAGGGCCGGCCAAAATGGCCAGCCCCATTGCTATGATCCACCGGATCACCAGCGGCCGGTGTTCTCCATGCTGGCCCAGGGTTCGGCAGGTTCCAGCGCGTCGCCATTCTGCAGCAACTCAACCGAAATGTTGTCGGGAGAACGGATAAAGGCCATGCGACCGTCGCGTGGCGGGCGGTTGATGGTGACGCCGTTGTTCTGAAGGTGTTGGCAGACCTCGTAGATGTTGTCGACGCCGTACGCCAAGTGGCCGAAATGTCGGCTGTCGCTGGGCAGCTCATCATCGCCATCCCAGTTGTATGTCAGTTCGATCGGAGCGTCCTCCTGCCCCGGAGGAGCCATGAAAATCAGTGAGAACCGCCCGGCCTCGCTGTCATATCGGCGTGTTTCCTTGAGGCCCAGAAGCTCATAAAACGCCATGGACTTTTCCAGGTCCCCCACGCGGACCATAGTGTGCAGATATGTCAGCGCCATTTTGACTTTCCTTCTTCGATTTATTTTGCCAGCAACTTAGCGCACTGGTTTGACGTGTCGAGTGCACCGTGGTGTCCAAATCGAAAATAGCGCAGGTTGCGGCATATATCGCGGTTCCGGTGGCGGGATTGGCGAGATATAGTAGGAGGCGACTCATTACCAGAAAGGAAGTTTTGATGCCGCTGTCCGCTGACCAACAGGCCGAGATCGAAGCGCAACGCGCGCAATCGCATCCCACACGTCGCGCCGTTTCAGCCGGAATGGAAGACCATTTGTACACCGCGCATCAGGTCCTGGATCACGGCTTTGTCCGTGTGATCGACTATATGGGCGATGATGCCGCGATCTGTCAGGCGGCCCGTGTATCTTACGGTAAAGGCACCAAATCGGTTCAGAACGACGAAGGGCTGATCCGATATCTGATGCGGCACTGGCACTCGACCCCGTTCGAGATGTGCGAGGTCAAACTGCATGTAAAGCTGCCCGTTTTTGTGGCGCGCCAGTGGATTCGGCACCGGACAGCAAATGTAAATGAATACTCGGCGCGGTATTCTATTCTGGATCGTGAGTTTTATATCCCCGCACCAGAGCATGTAGCGGCCCAGTCAGAGGTGAACAACCAGGGGCGCGGATCAGCACTGGAAGGTGAAGAAGCGGCTCGTGTGCTGGAAATCCTGAAAGCCGACAGCACCCGCTGCTATGACAATTACGAGGCCATGATCAACCAGGATGGACAACAGGGCCTGGCGCGTGAACTGGCTCGGATGAACCTGCCTGCGAACATCTACACGCAGTGGTATTGGAAGGTTGATCTGCACAACCTGTTCCATTTCCTGCGTTTGCGCGCAGACCCTCATGCGCAGTACGAAATCCGCGTATACGCCGACGCGATGTGCAAGATCGTCGCCGACTGGGTGCCGTTTGCCTACAAAGCGTTCGAGGACTACCGTTTGGGTGCGGTCAACCTGTCCGCCCAGATGGCGGAGAGTCTTCGGAACATGTTGGCGGGTGAGACCGTCACGCAGGAAAGCTCAGGCATGACCGCCCGTGAATGGCGTGAGTTTGAAGCGATCATCCGCAAGTAATTCTCACTAACGCCTAGCGTTTGTCTATACATTCTGTCATGGAATCGATACAATGGTTCCATGATCCACGTTTATAAAACTGCTGCTTTGTGCTTGCTCTTTAGCCATACTTTGCCAGCGCAGGCTCAGTCTCCTATCGCAGAAATTCTGTGTGAGCCGACGCACCGGTTACACCAAAAGCTAGAAGGGCAGTTTGGGTCCGAACGTGTGGCCACTGGTGTTCGTGGACCTGAACAAATCATGGAAGTTTGGTCAAACCAGCGCGGCGACTGGACGATGGTCGTGACCTATGCGACCGGAACGTCCTGCATCGTTGCCATGGGCGACAACTGGATTGCTCATGACAGGCCAAAGCCCGCACGAGGGTAATGGAACATGTCCGGTGGGGGGCGGGTGACGGCCGGAAATTGGCCGTCATCCTCAAATGTATCACTCCGCGTTGGGCGGGGGTGTCGCTACAACGGCTTCAATTCAGACGCCATTTGGCGTCCGTCGCGTCCGTCCTGCAACTCGTATGAGACCTTTTGGTTGTCTGCGAGTCCGGTAAGGCCGGACCGTTCTACGGCCGAGATATGAACAAACACATCTTTGCCCCCTTCATCAGGGGCAATAAATCCATAGCCTTTGGTGGTATTGAACCATTTCACGGTGCCGGTTGGCATGTCCCGTGTCTCCTTCTACTTACGCATTGTCCCACAAATTGGTGGGGGCTGTGGTCGGCGTCATCGTAAATTCCACTGTTTCGCGATTGCAGAACAGTCCAATTTACATGTTTCGCCTTTTTCAACATTGCACGGTGAAGTAAAAAATCAAGAATAACTGCCAAAAAGAGGCGTGATTGCCTAAAATGAAAGCACGAGCAGGAGTACCACAGTGATGAAACTTTATGGCTTGAAGGCTTGCGATACCTGTCGCAAGGCATTGAAATCTTTGCCAGATGCGGAATTTCTTGATGTTCGGAAAGACGGTGTGCCGGATTCTGTTCTGTCGCAAGGTTTTGCCGAATTCGGCAATGCTCTGCTCAATACAAGATCAACAACGTGGCGTGGGCTAGATGAAGGCCAGCGCGCAAAAGCACCACTGGAGCTTTTGAAAGAGCACCCGTCCCTGATGAAACGCCCCTTGATCGAAGATAACGGTAAATTGCTGTTGGGATGGACCGCTGAAACCCGGGCGCAGCTTGGTGTTTCCTGAATAGGTACTTATCTGCCCAAGATCAAAAGTGAGGATTTTCTATGCGTAATGCCGCAATGACTTTGGGCGTTATTGCCGGACTGATCGGTATGATCGTCGGGTTTTTCGGATATGCCAAAGTGGTCGTTGTCGACCATGTCGGCGAAATTGACGGGGTTTTGAGCCAAGTCGATAACCCCGGCCTGATCCAGGCCCTTTCGATTATCGCGCCTTTGCTGGCAATTGCCGGAGGGGCGATGGCACCTGCGCGAGCTCTGATCGGCGGGGTTTTGCTGCTGATTTCAGCCGGTGCGATGTACTATGCGTTTGGGTTTGGCGTCTTCACCATGTTCCCGATCGCCTTTGCCGGTGTGGCCGGCGTGCTTGGGCTGGCGGCAGGAAAACCGGACCAGCCCAAAGCGCATTTCTAGATCATTTCAGGCGCAGGATACGGTCCAGCGAGAGCGGGCCTGCGCCGTTGATCACAATGACCAGCATCAGGAAAGTCCACATCGTGCGCTGATCCAGGATGGAAGGCGCGGCGTCAAACAGGCTGCCAAGTTTCACGCCGTGGCCGGTGACGTCGACCAGCGTTTGCACCCAGATGAACCCAATCAATCCCAGCGCCGCCAGACGCGTGAACAAGCCAACCAGCAACAAGGCAGGTAGAACAAATTCAGCGACCGTTCCGAAGAAGATGACGATGCGCTGGAAGAATGTCATTTGGGACACGTCATATAAAACGGCCTCGGCCGCCTTGGGGAAGATCTGACCAAATGCACCAGCCGACGGTGAAAAGATCGAACCGTCGATCTTCAGCATGGCCGAGTTCCAGTAGTAAACCAACAGAACGGCAATGAAGACCAGCCGCGCAAGTGTTGGAGTCAACCAGTTGGACGCGTGGTCCACCTTCTCAAGAGCAGAATTGTGAATTGAGATCAGGGCAGTCATGTCTCCAGCCTTTCGATAGTCACAGAAGTTAATGCACCGCCCTGTAAAAGCAGTGCCAGAGTGGTTCCAAGGTCAAATTCCGGCTGTTCCGCAGCGGTTTTCTCGAATGCTTCGCCAATTGTGTCGCCATTTTTCATATGGGCGATCCAGTCGGCTCCACCAACGGGCAGCAGTTGGGGAATGGGGTCGAATTCCGGGCGTGTGATCAACACATCCTCAGCACGTGCATCCGGTTTCGGGGCATCAGCCTCGGTGTTGAAGCGCCAGATCGCGTGGACGGGCCAATCCGAGCGGATCACCTGCATGGCCGGGGCAAAGTGTAGCCGGGCTTGCATGACTTGCTCGGGATCTACAGCCAGCGCTTTCGTCGGAGCAGGTTGGCTGTCGGCGGCGTGGTAAGAATTGCGCAGTGCAAGTTCCAGCCGCGCGACATCCGGTAGGTAACCAATATGCGAAAGCTGCTGCATTCCAGCCAGGAAATCGGGAAATGCTTCACCGTAGAACATCATCAGCGGCGATGACGGTGGATGCTGACGGAGGAATATCCCAGCCAGCCCGTCCATGTTCTGAGGCCCCATCAGCTTGGTGATGACGGGAAACGCCTGATGCATGGCCTCAGTCAATGAGACGGCAACATTGTTGCGATAGACGCTGAACCGGCGACCGGCTGGTTGCGCCTCGGCATCCAGCAAACCCTCGGGTACGGGGGCCGAGGCATCCATCATGGCTGCGCGGAATTCGGACTGCGAAACGCTCATGCCGGAATCCGCTTGAGTGCGGCCTGCGCACGAACCGCTTCTTCCCGCAGAACGGGCCAATCGGGGACATCGGTGTCCCATTCGATCAGAACGGGTTTCGGTCCCGAACGCTCCAGCACATAATCCAACAAGGCCCAGACCGGATCGACGACTTCGCGCCCATGGCTGTCAATCAACAACGGATGGCCATGGTCGTCTTCGTCTTCATCATGGCCGCCAAGATGAATTTCGCCCACATTCTCAAGGGGGTAAGCGTCAATGTAACCCTGAGGTGAAAAGTCCAGATTGGTCGCTGAAACAAAGACGTTGTTTACGTCCAGCAGCAGACCACAGCCGGTGCGTGTGGCGATCTCTCTTAGGAAATCGGGCTCTGACCATGTGCTTTCTTCAAAAGCCAGATAGCTGGAGGGGTTTTCCAACAGCATCTGCCGCCCAACAGTTTCCTGTACCTGATCGATATGTTCGCATACGCGCGTCAGAGTCGCGTCGGTATAGGGCAGGGGTAGCAGGTCGTTGTAGAAATGCGTGTCATGGGTGGACCATGCCAGATGCTCGGAAAAGCTGGCAGGGTTCAGCCAACCGACCAGGTGTTTCAGCCGGGCCAGATGATCGGGGTCAAGGGGGCCTTCGCCGCCGATGGACAGGCCAACGCCGTGAACCGAGATCGGGAATTGTTCGGACAGGTGGCGCAGCTGCGCCAAGGGGCGCCCACCGTCGCCCATATAGTTTTCCGCATGGATTTCCAGCCATGCGACAGGCCTTGCGTGTTCGAGTATCTGAGCAAAATGTTGCGGTTTGTAGCCAACGCCCGGTGCTGCGGGCAGGCGGTTCGACCGGTGTGCATCATCCAACATGGGTCAGTTCCTTGATCACGAAAGGGAAGGGGCGGGCGATCTGGCCCGCCCCTCTGAATTCGTATGATCGACCTTATGCCGGCAAATCGCGTTCCTGGGCTTCCAACGAACCTTTGCGCGGTGTGCCGTCTGCCTCTGCAGGCAGTTCGATGTCCGCGCAGGTGCCAGCGTCAACCAGGGTCCATGCGTTGCCCTGATAGTCAACGGTCGAGGTGCCCGCGCAGGTGGTGCCGGGGCCTGCGGCGCAGTCGTTCTGACCGGCCAGCGATACGCCATAGCATTTTTCTTTTGCCTGTGCGGTTGCAGTGGTTGCTGCGCCCGATACGGCGGCTGCGACTGCGGTTGCAATAACCAGGGACTTAGCTGTGTTCGACATCACGGTAATCCTCTTGATGACTGGGTATGTCTGCTTGTGACACTGACAAAGGTAGTGGCTTGATGGCCAGAGTTGAATTCACGAGCCCGTGTCTCACAAGCACGTCAGGGGGCGGCATGCCCTCTTGCAGCGTAATACATTGTTTTTGATGAAAAAAGGATGAAATGTTTCAATCTGGCCCCAAATCGGGGGCCAGATTTCCAGCGATATGCGACCGAATGTTACAGCAGATCCGGTGGAGTGGATGCCTGCGACAGCTCATTTGTTACAACGTCAAGCGGTTGAACATGTGTCTGTTTTTCACCCAGACGGCGGATGCTGACAGTGCGGTCTTCGACTTCGCGGTGACCAACGGCCAGAATCACTGGCACTTTGCCAACCGAATGCTCGCGGACCTTGTAGTTGATCTTTTCATTGCGAGTGTCGGCCTCGGCACGCACACCTGAAGCGCGCAGGGTTTCGACAACCTCGGCAACATAGGCGTCGGCCTCGGACGTGATCGAGGCGACCACGACCTGACGCGGGGCGAGCCAGAAGGGCAGCTTGCCCGCGTGTTCTTCGATCAGGATACCGATAAAGCGTTCGAAAGATCCCAGTGTCGCGCGATGCAGCATAACGGGGCGGTGTTTACTGCCATCAGCGCCGACATAGGTGGCGTCCAGACGCTCTGGCAGAACGAAATCCACTTGGTGCGTGCCGCATTGCCAGTCACGACCAATTGCGTCGGTCAGGACAAACTCCAACTTGGGACCATAAAAGGCACCTTCACCGGGGTTGAGCTCTGGCTCGATCCCCGCAGCACGTGTTGCACTGAGCAAAGCGGCTTCAGCTTTGTCCCAAACCTCGTCAGAGCCCGATCGTTTTTCAGGACGATCCGAGAATTTGACCGAGAAGTTTTCGAATCCGAGGTCCTTGTAGATCTCGGACAGGAAGCGAATGAACTCGGCAGTCTCGGACTCGATCTGATCTTCGGTGCAGAAGATGTGACCATCATCCTGCGTGAAGCCGCGCACGCGCATGATACCGTGCAAGGCGCCTGACGGCTCATAACGGTTGCACGATCCGAATTCCGCCATCCGAAGAGGCAGATCGCGATAGGATTTCAGACCTTGGTTGAAGATCTGCACGTGGCACGGGCAGTTCATCGGCTTCAGGGCATTGATCGCCTTTTCGCGGGCATGTTCTTCGTCCACTTCGACGATGAACATGTTTTCCTGATACTTGTCCCAGTGGCCCGAAGCCTCCCACAGTTTGCGGTCCACAACCTGCGGTGTGTTGACCTCGACATAGCCTCCCTTGCGTTGCTGACGGCGCATGTAGTCCTGCAATTGCGTGTAGATGGTCCAACCGTTGGGGTGCCAAAAGATCTGACCGGGTGCCTCTTCCTGCATGTGGAACAGGTTCATCTCGCGGCCCAGCTTGCGGTGGTCGCGTTTGGCGGCCTCTTCCAGCATATGCAGGTGAGCTTTCAGCTTTTCCTTGCCTGTGAAGGCCACTCCATAGATGCGTTGCAGCATCGCGCGGTCACTGTCGCCGCGCCAATAGGCACCAGCAATGGACATCAGCTTGAACGCGTCGCCCGGCACCTGACCGGTGTGTTGCAGGTGCGGACCACGGCAAAGATCCTGCCAGTGGCCGTGCCAATACATGCGGAGCGGCTCGTCACCCGGAATGGCTTCGATCAGCTCGACCTTATAGGGCTCGTTATTGGCCTCGTAAAACTCGATCGCGCGCTCACGGTCCCAGACCTCGGTGGTGACGGGATCGCGCTTGTTGATGATTTCCTTCATCTTTTTCTCGATCAGGCCGAGGTCTTCGGGCGTGAACGGTTCCGCGCGGTCAAAGTCATAGTACCAGCCGTTTTCGATCACGGGGCCGATCGTAACCTTGGTGGCGGGCCAGATTTCCTGAACGGCACGCGCCATGATGTGCGCCAGATCGTGACGGATCAGCTCATTGGCCTGCTCTTCGTCCTTCATGGTGTGGATGGCGATCTGCGCGTCGGCTTCGATGGGCCACTGCAGATCCCAGTGCAGGCCGTTTACCGTGGCCGAGATGGCCTTTTTGGCCAGCGAGGTTGAGATATCGGCAGCCACCTGCGCGGGCGTGACGCCTGCGTCATAGATACGTGCATTGCCATCGGGAAAGGTGAGAGAGACGGATTGAGAATCCAGGGCCATATCGGCTCTCCTCGTCGGTTTGGCGCCCACTGAACGCCCGGTTGCGGGTATCGCCATTTAAGATTTTGAAAACAGTAATTTTTTAGGACGTTTCGGTGTCACTCGTCACTGTTTTGTAGCTTTTGGCGACAATAAAGCCACGAGGCGTCTCATATAGCGATTGTCAGGGCGGTGCAATCACTGTCCTGCACCGTATGGCCCGCCCTCCTGCATATTGCCGAACACTGCCCATACCTCGTGGCAGGCGTTTGCCAGCGGTATGTCATCCTCGGGAATGCTGTCCTTGAAATTGGGGTAGGACATGTGATTGCCCAAGTTCATCAGCACGGTCACGAGGTGGCTGCGCGGTATGAAGACCCTATAGCGATAGTCGCCGCCCGGCGTTTCGATTACCTCGCCGTCCATGCCGTAGTCGCGCAGCAACTCGGCATCCTGCGCGCGGCGGAACCGCAGGCAGACGCGCGACCCCATGTGCGGCCCGCTGGTTTTGCCGTCCTCATCCTTTGTAACAGCCGAGAAAAAGCCCGAACCCTCGGACGTCGAGAATGCTACCCACATGTGCAGGTCCTCCTAATTTTTTGGAAAAGGGCGCCTTCTCTATCAAATACAATACAGGGTCGTCAAATCGAGGGGGCTTACGTGCGCGGGCGCATGACCTGTAGGCACAAACCCAATCCTCCTCACCTGGCAGCCCCTACGTGATTGTTGGAGACTACTCGTTGTCATCCAGTTTTGACTCGATCACCTTCTGTTGAGCCAATCTTTCTGGAAGGCGGTCGCTGATATCTTTGAGCCGCTGTGTTGGATTGACGCTCATGCCGACAGTTCCGCTGTGGGTATGTGTGACGCTTACACCATCAGCGCGTCCAAATACTCGGTCCTGAGCTAAGGCCAGCAAGGCGATTTGTTCTTTGCCCGAAAGTTTTCCCGATACAAATTCACCATTCTCGTCTATGCGATTGAAGAGTTCGTCCATCGACAAAAGATCGTTCATACGTTTCACAGCGACCTCGCCGTTCGATTGGATCAACTTTCTTGTCGCTGGGTCCAGCTTGGGTCGCCCACCCGGATTACCAGAATGACCGGGCTTGAAGAGAGGTGTTGGCACAGTAGAACTCCTCTGTTCTCAGAAGGTAAAGGCACCAGGTGATAAGTATGTTTTTTATATATCGTAATTCGGCATGAGTTGCGAATATTTGTGCCTTTTCCGGCATGGCTGGGCGGTAGTTTTGTTCGAACGACAGCCACAGCGGACTATTATCGCCAGCGATTGCTATCGTGCCGAGCGATCACTAAATGCAGAAAGTTCGACTGTCTGCTGCCGAAGGACCGCTTAGCGGGGCTTAGCCGTCATCTGAGAAAAACAGTCAGATGACCGAGTCGAGCCCAAAGCGGTTTTTCGGTTTTGGACAGGACGCCCCGCTTACAGAAGCCACCTTATCTGAGGCTCGTTTCAACGATTCCTATTCAATGGTTTAGCATTACCGCCGGCCACAAATCCTAGCCGCTCAAACGTGGCGTATTTCGCTCCTAAGTTTGGTTTGGGAAATCGCCTTGCAAAACTTTTCCGCGAATAAACACTGTAGGTGGAACTGGGAAATTGGGAGACACGTTTCGCTCTCCACGTGTTACCCGTCAGTCATAGAGCCGGAATTCATTTCCTTTTAACGCAGGTCACCCAATCCCTGTTATGCACTTGGCCCGAAGATAGACCAGCCTGTTGCACGAACTAACTCCTGAAATGCGATGGATGCCAAATGGGAATTGCCCTTTGGGTCGAGCCCGGGGCTCCAGGCGACTACAGATGCGATACCAGGTACAATGCACAAGATTCCGCCACCAACACCGCTTTTCGCTGGAAGGCCAACACGGAAGGCGAACTCTCCCGAGGCATCGTAAGAACCACACATCATCATAAGTGCGGTTACTCTTCTGGCTCGCTGTGCGGACAATACTGTGGCGCCGGTGGCCGGATTTTGACCCGCCGCGGCAAGAAATCGACCTGCTAATGCTAACTGTTCACAAGTCATGGCGATGCTACACTGGCGAAAGTACATAGACAGAACATCTTCTACGGGTGCCTTTAGGTTGCCTTCCGCCTGCATGAAATGCGCAAGAGCGCGGTTTCTGGACCCAGTTCGCATTTCAGACTCTGCAACTGACGCATCGACCTCGATCGAGTTGTCCTGCGAAAGCTTTCGGCACAATGCCAAAAGGTCGTTGACTGCTTCATCAGAAGAACGGTCTTCGAGTAGAACATCGGCCACTATGATCGCACCGGGGTTGATAAACGGGTTCCTTGGGATTCCGCGTTCGTGTTCAAGCTGAACGATTGAATTGAATGGATCACCGGAAGGCTCCCGGCCGACTCTTTGCCACAAAGTGGCACCAACCTGTTGCAGCGCCAATGTGAGGGAGAACACTTTTGAGATGCTCTGAATTGAGAATAGCGTACCCGCGTCCCCAGCGGAAATTAGCGGGCCGTTGATTGGTGCAATGGCAATTCCGAATTGGTTCAGATCAACTGTGGCGAGTTCCGGAATATATTGCGCCACTTTCCCCCTCTCGGACATGCCGGCAATGCGATCTGCGATATCGTCCAAGACCTCCTGAAGCCTTTCGTTCTTAGTGATTTCGAGCATCGGCATGGATTTCCTCCGTCCAGACAGTGTGATCTACACCCTTACCCAGCTCGGGAAATTTGCTTGCGACAAAGCGAGGTTCAAGGTTCTGTCGGCGTTGCGAGAAATAATCCACCGTTAGTTTGTAGACGGTGCCAGACAGCAGTACTATTGCCACCAAATTGATGGTCGCCATTATTCCCATGGCCGCATCCGCGAAATTGAACACTGTGGCAACAGCTTGCACCGCGCCCCAGACAACCATTGCAAGGCAGCCAAATCGCAAGATGTAAATCGGCACTCTCCCTTCCAATTTTAGGAACGTCATCGCGTTTTCGGCATATGAGTAATTCCCAAGGATGGATGTGAAACCAAAAAAGACGATAGCAATTGCGATAAAGTGGCGGCGAATTTCTCCAAGATGGACCGCAGCCGCGTCTTGAGTAAGTCGCATTCCGGTGGGCCCATCAATTTCGATTGCGCCCGACAGAAGAATTAGAAGTGCAGTGGCGGTTGCGACCAATATCGTATCCACAAAACATCCAAATGCCTGGACGAAACCTTGACTGGAAGGGTGGTGGGGATCAGGTGTGGCAACCGCTGCAATGTTCGGTGCTGAGCCCATGCCCGCTTCGTTTGAGAAAATCCCTCGTTTGATACCGTTAAGTGCAGCAGCCATGACGCCTCCTGCCACGCCTCCGGCAGCTTCCTGGAGGCCAAATGCCCCTGCAACAATCGACCACAACATAGTTGGCACTTCGGAAATGTTCAGGACTACGACAACGCAGGCAAGCAAGAGGTAAAGACCCGCCATGAGCGGCACGACAATCTCCGCAAACTTTGCGATGGTTCCTATTCCACCGAAAATTACCACCGCTGCGGCTGCAGCTAGCGCTATGCCAACGACCAATTTGTTCAACCCGAACGCGCCCTCGAAAGCTTCAGCGATCGAGTTGGATTGGACCGCGACAAAAACCAAACCAAAGCTGACAATCAGGCAAATCGAAAAAATGACTCCAGCCCAAGGAGCATTCAAGGCGTTGGCCATGTAGAACGCTGGGCCTCCTCTGAACCTTCCGTTGGAAGATGTGACTTTATAGAGTTGGGCCAAAGTGCTTTCAGAATATGCAGTGGCCATTCCAACCAATGCCACGATCCACATCCAAAAGATGGCACCTGGACCTCCTAAGGTCAGAGCTACGGCTACGCCAGCCAGGTTTCCGGTCCCAACCCGGGAGGCCAAGCTTACCGACAGCGCTTGAAAAGGAGTAATACCTCTTTTGTCCGTGCTCTTAGCAGAAGTGAGTACACGCACCATTTCCCCAAAATGAAGAAACTGAAGTGCGCCAAGACGAATTGTAAAAAAGATACCGGTTCCAAGAAGTCCGTAAATTAGTACGTAGTTCCAAAGAACCGTGTTTATGCCATTAACCAATGCTTCCATAGCACGCCTCTTGATAATTCAAGCACTTCCCGGAAGACAAAAACAGTCTGCCTTTTTTTCATCATGCACAAAGATGCGAAAATTGTCAGGAATAAGCTGCGCGGTATCACTAAAAGGTTGACGTGGATAGCACTGAAATTGAGGCACAGGCATATAATTACGTATCCATTTGGTAATTCGCTCAGCAGTAGTTCACGCCAAGTGCTGCGAACGACAGCGTCGAACCCAAAGAGGCAAATGCTGCGCTTTATGCGACTGTCACATTTGATTGGATTCTTCGGAAAGCGGCAAAGCGTTCGTTCAATCCCAGTGCAGCCGACGGTTGCTACTAGCACAAAGCAGAAATGCTTGAAGGGCAGCGTGCTCTTAAGTTGCCCCGCGCTGTTTCAACTAGTTGCAGATAGGCAATTCTAGTGGCCGTTGTTTAGGCAAGGAAGCTCTCCAACTATTTATGATCGGTTGGAGGCTACTTTTGGGCCAGAACTTTGGTGCGCCTATTGCTTGCAAGCAAGCTGCGTTCCAATAAACTCCTGCTCGCGATAGTGATTTCCCCTTTTTCACAGCCTTAGCGACAGCATTGATATCCTTGGATTCCGGGTAGATATACAGGGTCGTCGGATTTTCTTCCACAAGCGCCAATATCTCTTTTGAGGCAGACTGTGACCAGGTTGTGCAACCATTGCTACGACCACCAGTGTAGTTCACAAGTTTTCCGTAGGGGACATAGCCGTCGTTGTCTGCATGAGTGCTTCGAGGATTTTTGAACCTACATTGCCACTTTAGGAAAACAGCGGGATGGCCTCCAATGGCGCGCTCCCGAGCATTGCTCGTTTCTCCTTCCCCATCAAACAAAAGAAAGGTGCGGTAGAACGGCTGCGTTTTGCCGGAATGACTGTAATAACCTTTGAAGGACGTGCGGGTTTCAGCCGTCACATAGGCACCTCCGGCGGTAAGTTTAGATCCTTCTGCATTGCTGAAGTTCTTCGCGCATTGCCGACCATTCGAAAAATTGGCGCTCTTTAGTTTTCGGCCATTTCCATAGCCGGACGAAACCGCTCGGAAGGAATTTTGTGACTCGCAGATGACGTAAAACCGCTTCGCGGGATTGCCGTTTCTTGCAGTGCTGGGGCGGGTTGCATCCTTGGCAAGGTAGCAGGGGTTCCTTACTTCGCCTCGTCGTACTTTCTCTATGTAAAGCGCTCGCGCCCTGTTCAAAACGATCGGCGCGATTTGGCCGTCGCCCGTACCCACGTGTTTTTGTAACCACACTGGGACATCTTGCGATATCGCTTCAACGCGGTCTGGGAGGGCGCCCGCCGAGATGGCAATTGTAGTGGCAGTGAGTGCGAGACGGAGTGAATTCGGTAGCAACTGGATATCTCCTGCTAGAATGTCCTCCGGGCCAGTCTAACACAGTTCTTGCACTTGACGACGCCAGCCAAGTGTACCAACAAAGCTTCGTGTTGCCACAAATCCCACACTACGTTTTTTGGGGGAGCGAACATTTTGGGCAATTGGGCTGCGATGTTGCGTAGAATTCTGGACATTCAGAGTTTAGCTTCCAAATAAATGCTATGACCACACGTCGAAAGTTCATGTTGTTAACCGCAACCGCAATGGCTGCTCCATACATAGCGCGGGGACAAACGGTAGCGCTGAATAATGTGATAAGCGGTCTGCAGCAGTTGCATTCACTTCAAATTCAACGCGGAGATGACGTCATTTTCGCTAAGACTCAACAGGGTGCAGGCCTAGACAGGCCAGCTAACATAAAGTCCTGTTCGAAAAGCATTGTGGCTCTGTTGCTTGGGACGGCGGTCGGTCGGCAGGAAATCCCATCTGTAGACGCCACCCTGCGGGAGGTCGCACCGCAGCTCTTGCCTTCTAATGCTACACCCGGCTCCGAAAGTATAACCATGGAGGATCTGGTGACGCTGCGAGCCGGTCTCGAAAGAACCTCTGGCAGTAACTTCGGGGAATGGATCAGCTCTCCTAACTGGGTCGCGGATGTATTGACACGGCCGATGGTTGCTGAGCCAGGACAACAGATGCTCTATTCCGCTGGATCAACTCATGTTCTTGGTGCAGCGTTGACCGAGGCTGCCGGCCAAAGTCTTTTGACGCTCACGCGTGAGAGGCTGGGAGTACCTCTTGGTATTGAGATACCTGCTTGGACGAGAGATCCACAGGGTTACTACCTAGGAGGCAATGAGATGGCAATTACTCCAAAGTCGATGTTGAAGATCGCGGTGTTGCTTCGGGACCGCGGGGCCTTTGCTGATAGGCAAATTATTCCTGAAAGCTGGGTCTTGGAATCGACCAAGCCATATGGCCGCTCGGCTTTCTCTGGGTTAGACTATGGGTATGGTTAGTTTCTGACCCCTTCGGGTTATGCTTTGGCGCGTGGGTACGGAGGGCAAATTTTAGCTGCTCATACTGACCGAAACCTAGCCGTAGCAATCACATCTGATCCTACTCGTCCTGCTCGTTCCGGAGGATACTTTGGAGAATTGGTAAGATTATTGGACGGTCCAATCTTGAACGCCACCTAATTAGAACTTTCTATGGAAGTCGCCGAGTGCGCTACAAGGGTCAATATTCGCAACGGGCGCGTAGATCATTAATATCGTCGAGTTTCCTTGATTGAGCCCCATCTAGTTGAGGAAATCGACGCGGAATTTAATGGCCACGTCGACAACACGGTCATACCCAGTTTGGATAGAGCTCGCCGGATTTCCTCCTCCAAGTTCGGCGAGCAATTGAAAAGACCTTTCCAGAAACAACTATAACCGAATGGCTCTCGCAGCCAATATTAACCAAGGCTGTACGATCACAGTTAAAAGTCAGCTTAGTCCGCTGAGCAGACATTTTTCGCGATTGAGCGAATGACGGCTCCGAGCCCATACTACCGAATGCTGCGCCTGATCTCTGCGGCAGCAATGCGCAGATAGCGGACTTTGCAAAGTTTAATGGGCGGCTCCTAGTAGGATGCAACAACGTCGCTTGCTAACGCATTGGTGCTGCACACACACCTTCGGCGCCTCGTAGCGTATTGAAGTGCCCGAAAGGGTTGCAGCTCAATAGTGTTAGCCGAAACCCAAGAACATTACATAAGATGGGGAGACCACTAATGGTGGCAAATGAACACTACCCTTTGTTGGGAATACATCCGGCGCGGCAACAAGAAATCTAATAAGGTCAATCAGGAATGCCTGCTTTTCGCAGCAGGTCAGTAATGCGTTTCAGGATTTCGGCGTCGCGATAAGGTTCGTGCTGACGAAACATTGCGAGAGTGAATCTCGGATGGGTCTGGCGCATGGCTGCAACGGTTTCGGCAGCAAGTTCGGATTGGCCAGCCATGCCCTGAGCCGTGGCCAACAAAGTATAGCCGTAAACCGTCGCGGGCACCCGCAACCGATATTCCTCGGCCAATACTATCGCTTGTTCGTATTCATCCATCAGGGTCAGACATTGAGCATAACAATATAACGCGTCATTGTTGAGCACGAGCGACGAATTGATAAGTTCCGCAAAAAGCTCCGTCGCCTTTTTTACGCTTCCGCCGTAGATATGAACAATTGCATATCCCCACAAATAGCTTCGGCCCGCATTGCGCCCTTGATCGGCCCGCTTTTCAGCTGCCTCATGCTCACCCTCCATCATCAAAAGCACCGCATCCAGGTGAAGGGCGTCAGGGCGGTTCGGCCATCGTGAGATCAGCGCATCAACCAGAACCCTGCATTCGCGCAAAGCGTCAACCTGGTTGGTGTCAATTGACGAGCGCGCATCCATCCAAAGTGCCCAGGCGTCGGCGACCATCGCATCAAAATAATCAGGGTCAATGTCCAGCGCCCCGCGATACATGCGACGGGCTGTCTGAAAAGACTCAGGCCTGTATTTGATATGTTCCAGCAGGCCTTGATGAAAATACTCCCAAGCCTGAACACTTCGCGTCTGCCGAACGGCCAAGTGCGCAACTTCGCCATCAGTAAGCGCGACCTGGGTTTCCGCGATAATTTCACCGACCAGATCGTCCTGAATTTCGAAGATGTCGTACACACGCCGGTCATAGCGCCTCGACAGAACAATGGCTCCGTTGCTATTGTTCAACAGTTGAACCGTCACCCGAACCTTGTCACCCGCCCGCCGTACTGTGCCCTTGATCAGGAACTCGGGCTCAAATTCCGTATCCGCGTTCTCAGCGCGGATGAAATCTCCGCCAAACGTATAACGTGATGGCACTGCCAAAACTGTCAGCGTCCGTACCATCGACAAGCGCGCGATTAGATCTTCGCTAAGTCCCTCGGCAAAAAACGTCTGCTCCTGATTGTCGTTCAAGTTAGTGAATGGCAGGACAGCAATCGCCCGACGTCCCGCCAGATCAGGCAAGGCAAGGGCTGGAAGATGTGGCGTAGCGCGGCCCGAGTTGAGTCGATAGCCGCGTCTTTGCATCCCAAAAACGGATCAAATACCTGTTTGTACCGGTGTCCTATCACGACATCATAGCCGGTTTTTGATGCCAACTTTTCACAAGGCAATGGAGGCCCGAACGGGCTTCCGCCGAATAAGTTCATGGAATGCATGAAGAGAATGCGTTGGTCTCTGGGGCGGATCCGAAAATGCCGAAATTTTCCCGCGTTCGCGCCTATACTGTCTGGCGCCGTACTGAATATGAAGGTCAGTAATTGCGAGTGTCAAATCTTCGTGACCCCGTTACGCGGCGCACCTACTCATGCAAGCCTTTTCATCGCGCATTCACAGATTAGTGGCTCATTTCGAATGCGAAACGAACTTCAAGTCCCCAAAAGTTCTGATTATCGTCTACAATGCTCGTCAGTCACGTGAGGAGATTATGAAATTCTATACATCAGGTAGCGACACTCTGCCAACACACTTCGAAGAATCCGCTTTGGAAGAAGGGTGCAAAAAAGACGCTGCCAGCCGACGTGAGTTTCTTGCCATTGCGACAACATTCGGTGCCACAACATCAACCGCCTATGGGATGCTGGGCATGTGTGCTCCAGCGCAGGCATCCGAAGTGCCCAAGATCGGAGGAACGCTCCGGATCGGGATGATTGTGAGCGCAGGAAAGGACCCACGTTCCTATGATGGCAGCCCGCTGGCCAACATCAGTCGTGGCTGGTTGGAATACCTTGTGCGCTACACACATGCGTTCACATTCGAACCGATGCTTTTGAAAAGCTGGGAAATCAGCGAAGACGCAAAAACTTACATTCTGAATGTGCGTCCAGGCGTGACCTGGCACAACGGTGATGCGCTGATTGCCGATCACATCGCCTACAACATTGCCCGCTGGTGCGAACAGGATGCTGAAGGCAACTCGATGGCAGGCCGGTTTGGCACACTTATTGACCCCGATACCGGTGTCGCTGCTGTTGGGGTCATCGAGGTTGTCGACGTTATGACGGTTCGCCTGAACCTGCCCAAACCGGATATCACATTGATCGCCGGTATGGCCGATTATCCGGCGGCAATCGTACATCCCAGCGAAGGAAGCGTGGATCCGTTCCGTTCCCCGATGGGCACAGGCCCCTACACCCTTGAAAGCCACGAGGTTGGAGTGAAGGCGGTACTGGTTCGAAGAGAGGGGCACAGATGGTGGAACGAAGGCAACGGGGCTTACTTGGATCGGATCGAATACATCGATGTGGGAACGGATCCGGCGATCCTCTTATCAAGCTATGAATCCGAAGAAATCGACGCGAATTTTGAATCCAGTGGTGATTTCGTCGCCTTGCTGACCGGGCTGGACCTGGAGCAGAACGAAGCGGTAACGGCGGCAACCATTGTCATCCGGCCCAATCAACTCGCTGAGTTGGAGGGAAAGAGACCTTATTCTGACCCACTCGTGCGGCGCGCTCTATCTATGGCAGTAGATAACACAGTCATGTTGGAGCTCGGTGTCAATGGGCTGGGTATCCCCGCTCAGAACCATCATGTCTGCCCGATCCATCCTGAATATGCCGAAGTGGACCGGTTGCCCTATGACCCGGCAGGAGCAATGGCGCTTCTGAAAGAGTGTGGAATGGAAGACTTTGAGCATGAGTTGATCTCGATTGACGACGACTGGCGCAAGAACACAGCCGATGCCATGGCGGCGCAATTGCGAGACGCGGGTATCAAAGTCAAGCGCACCGTCATTCCGGGCGCGTCTTTCTGGAATGATTGGGCAAAGTTCCCATTCAGTTCGACTAACTGGAACATGCGCCCGCTTGGCGTTCAAATCTTCGCGCTTGCATATCGGTCTGGAGAAGCCTGGAACGAAACGGGCTTCAACAATGCCGAGTTCGACCGCCTTTTGGCGATTGCCCTGGCAACTCCGAACGCGGACACACGCCGGGGGATCATGACCGAATTGGAGGAAATCATGCTGGAGGAAGGGGTCGTGACTCAGCCGTATTGGCGTTCACTTTACAATCACAATCGGTTGTATGTGAAGGACATGGGCATGCATCCGACTTTTGAAATTCACATAGACAAAATCTGGCTGGACACCTGACACTAATTGCCAGCTGACCGCCCTCCCGCGGAGGGGGCAACAGGTGTGATTTAAAAATGAACATTTGCAAAGTTGTCTACACAAACCATAATTTTGTGTTCTCCGGCGCAGCGGTCGGTAGGATTGGATTTGGGCGCTTCGACATACTGCGAGAGTCCTGCTCGGGGATTTGCGTTGTGTTGTCGTATCGCGTGCACGTCCGGGGCGCACGCCGAAATCATAATCTACGCTGCATCCGCATTAGGCCAGTATTTCCGCAAAGGTGGAATTGCAAAGCCCCGATTTGAAAGTCTTCTTCGGGCTGCCTGCGGTAATCCCTCCTTACTGGGCGGATGTCCGCAAAGTCCGCAAAGCAGTCACACGAGCAAGTAGCGGCGAACGACCGCTTTGGGCTGATATTGTTGAAAAACAACGTGTTGCTGGCGCAGAGAGAGGCGTACCGAACTGAGCGCGAGTGCC
>NZ_JBXWQF010000035.1:0-26772 GCF_059612245.1 Ruegeria sp. CDSA079
CTTTGAAATCCAGTTGGGCATGTTCGAAAGCTACGGCCTCAACAGGCAGATCATGTTCCTCGTCGGATGCGGGGAACTTTTCGGGGCAATTGCCATCTGGTTTCAATCGTCGTGGATCGGGCCGCTAGGAGCACTTGCGTTGCTCTGCACATCTGTCGGAGCGATATTCTGCCATCTAATGTTCGATACTTGGAAGCAGGGTATACCGGCGACGATAACAGGGACACTTGCGGCTCTTGTTTTGAACGCTGGGTATTCGATGCTTCTAAACATACTGTAACAACGGCCACCCGACCGATACCAAGAAATCCCAGGACAGCGATGGAACGTCCACAACGGGCCTTTATTCTCGACTTTGCAAAGTCCGCTTTCTGCGCGTCGCAGACCTTCGCGAGAATCCAATCAAAAAGACCGTAAGGAACCCAAGGTTCCTTAAGGAGGCCCTTTGCGTGATTGAGCAACGCAAAGGACCATAACCGCAACGACTACGCCAAAAACTGATTGAATTCACCGCTAGGGCAGACAATCGCGCAGCGCAAAACTATGGGCAAACTACGCAAACTTATGGGGTGCGCGAAGTTTTATGCGCGTCCCTACACACAGTGTAGGGACGCGCATAACGCTGCGCTTTTGCTATTGATTTCAATCATTAAATTCAGATGTTCTTGCCCCTAACTTTGCGTGGTATTTGCTCATAATTTTGCACGATTTGCCCAAAAGTTTGCAGACTCCCCCTATCGGTGTCCGATTACATCCTTCCGTAAGTCTCTTTGAGTTCTGCGACTTTTTCAGCATCCAAAAGGCGGGTTGGCAGGCCGCGCAAAGCCACTAGTAGCTTGGCCGTTTCCTCCAACTCTTCCGCCGCGCAAACCGCTGAGAAGAGGTCTTTTCCTGATACGACGGGACCGTGGTTGGCCAACAGAACCGCACTATATTTGCCACCCAGTACGCGGATCAAATCACCGGACTTCGGGTCGCCCGGCTTTACGTATGGAACCAGTTTGACCGTGCCAACGCGCATGACCACATACGGCGTCAGCGGTGGAATACAGTCATTGGGATCGGTGTCTTCCAGACACGACAGTGCAGTCGCCCAGGTCGAATGCAGATGCACCACTGCACCAGCTTCCGGCCGCGTCTCATAGAAGGCTTGGTGCAGAAAGACCTCCTTGGTCGGCTTGTCTCCGGAGACATGGTTGCCATCCAAATCAATCTTGGCGATGTACTCGGGATTGATATCGCCCAAGGTAGAATTCGTTGGCGTCATGAGAATCCCGTCATGTAAACGCGCAGAGACATTGCCCGCAGTGCCAACGGAAAAGCCACGCGCAAACAGCGAGGCGCACAACTCGGACATCTGCCGGCGCAGTGCCTGTTCTTCAGAACTCATTTGCCTGCCTCCATCATTCTCAATGCTTTCGAGAAGAAATCTGGAGCACCAAAGTTTCCAGACTTCAAAGCCAGCGCGATGGGTTCAGATTTCCCAACGCTCAGGACTGGCACGCCCGGGTCGATCTCTGGCCCAATTGACATGGCCGGTGACCCCAGTGCCTCAGAGACGGCTTTGGCAACAGCTCCCGACGTCTCACCTCCAGCTACAACCAACCGCTTGTAGCCCTTTTGGACAAGTTCTCGCGCGGTATCTGCGAAGAGATTGTCCAGCTTTTCCGCTACGGCTTCCTGACCAAACTGACCTTGGATCGCACGCACATCATCCGGGCTCCCCGATGAATACGCGAGCGGCGCCTGACCCGAATGCGCTTCAAAGAAGTCCAGAAGCGTTTGCGTGGTCACATCCCCGAACATGACGCCCGGAACATCAATTGCGAAAGTCGGATGGGATTCCGCATGAACATCAATCTGCCTGCGGGTCGCACCTGAACAAGAACCCGCAAGGATCGCGGCAGGCCCTGCGATACCAGTGAACACAGTGCCAGCACTTTTGGATGAAGTCTCTCTCAGGAAGTTTCTTGGTAGCCCCAGTGCTATACCCGATCCCCCAGTAATGAGCTTGGCATCCTTTAGAGCTTCGCCCCAGGCCAACAAATCTTCATCCGAAATCGCATCGCCAATTACAAATCGTTCGCCGGTCTTCTGCAAAGCATCAGCAATCGCCTCTGATCCTTGCTCCACGGCGTCAATTGACACCAACCCGACCGCTTCTTGGGTCTGATACTGCAACCATCGCTTGATGTTAGCATCCGTCATCGGAGTAAGAGGGTGATTTTCCATCCCGGACTCGTGCAAAAGCTTACCGAGCACAAATAGATGACCGTGATAGACCGTGCGTCCCGTTGTCGGAAAAGCCGGGCAGAAAACCACCTTTTGCGCACCCAATTCTTGGGCCAGTGCTTCCGCAACGGGGCCGATATTTCCTTCCGTCGTGGAATCGAAGGTCGAACAATACTTAAAGATGAACTGCTGGCATCCTTGGTCCGCGAGCCACCGCAAGGCACTCAGACTGCCTGCAATGGCTTCCTCAACCGGAGCAGTGCGGCTTTTGAGTGAGATAACACCCGCTTCGATCTCTTCGTCGACCGGGATATTAGGAACACCCGGAAACTGCGCGGTTCGTAACCCACCTTCTGGCTCCATGCCCTTTGCCAAGGTGTTCGCAATATCACTCGCACCAGTAAAATCGTCCGCTATGACACCGATTAGCATAGTTCGATGTCCCTCGTCGGCCCAGGGTCTAGCCTATAGATATGCGGCGCTGCACCGACTGGAAAAATCTCGCGCACAAGTGGATCATGACCGGGCACGATAAGTCGAGGATGCGAGGCCAACCTCTCGAGTGTCTCGAAACCATCCATCATGTCCTGCAAATCGACGACGATGGGAAAAGCTTTTCGCGCCATGAAATTCTCATAGTAATGCGAGGCATCTGAGGCCAGAACCATCCACCCGGCTGCTGTTCTTACACGAACACATTGCAACCCACGCGAATGCCCACCGATACAGTGCACGGTGACCCCATCTGCTATCTCGGCATCTCCGTCGTAGAACACGACCTTGCCTGAATAGAGGCGCTTTACGGCCTCGCAAATATGGCCCGCCGTGAAAGGCGCACGTAGGTGGTCGTGGCACATGCAGGGACCTGTGGCGAAGGCCATTTCCGCCGATTGCATATGCAATTTAGCGTTTGGGAACATATGCAGCCCCCCTGCGTGGTCATAGTGAAGATGGGTCACGATGATATCTGTCACCTCTTCCAGCGTGATGTCCAAGGGACGCAGAGCCTCGTGTGGGTCCATCGCAATGGGACGACCACGGGCGGCTGCCTCATCGGAGTCGTAGCCGGTATCGACCAGAATGACTTCGTTGCCGCGCTTCAATACCCATACGAAATAGTCCATCGCATGAGGTGCGTCGTGATTGTCATCCAAGATGAAGCTGTCGCGTCGAGTGCGGGCATTTCGATCCGCGTATTTCACGGCGTGGATTTCCCAATCGTTCATCGGATGACCTCGGAGTACTGGTGAACTACCTTGGTGGAGATCAAATCAGCCACAGCCTCATCGAAGGATTTGAAATGCGCGCTTTCCAAGTGGGCGGAGAACGCTACGCTATCATCATAAAGCTCATAGAGAAAAACTGTCTCGGGATTGTCGCCGAGACAAACGTCAAACTGCTGGCATCCGGGTTCTTCACGCAAAGAGGTTGAAGCGTTTTCGACCATCAGCGGCAAAAAGGTGTCTCTCTTACCGAGTTTGAGAGTAAAGGTGACAGTGACAACAAACATCAGACAGAAAGTCCTTTAAGACGTGAGAATGCGCGCTTTGCGACGGGCAGTTGGCTGAGGATCAGACCAATGTTGAGCACCATCAGAATGGCCGCACCGGGCCGTGAAAAGAACACCGAAAGATCCCCATCCGACAGGAACAGTGACCGGCGGAAGGTTTCGTCAAACAGGCTTCCCAGAATAACCCCGATAACCAACGGGGCGATTGGGTACTTCATGAGGTTCATGAAATAGGCAACGGCGCCGACGCCAAGCATCAGGTAAAGATCATTGATGCCACCACCGACGCTGAAGGAACCAATTGTTGTCAGAACCATCACAACCGGCAAGAAGATGGTCTGCGGGATCGCAAGTATCTTGATAAAAACCTGAGCCGTAAAAAGCCCCATCAGGAACATTGTCAGTGAGGCCAGCACAAGGATTGCAACCACGCGCAGAATTATCTCGGGGTCTATCGTCGGGCCTGGGATCACGTTGTTGATTTTGAAGGCCCCCATCAAGGCGGCGGCGGGTGGTGAACCGGGAATGCCCAACACTAAAAGCGGGATTAGCGCGCCACCAATACAAGCGTTGTTTGCTGTTTCAGAACACAGCAGACCTTCCAATGACCCTTTTCCAAACTTGTCGCCCTCGGCAGATACGGTCTTGCCGACACCGTAGCTGACCCAACCGGCGACATCTTCGCCGACGCCAGGAAGCGCTCCTACCCCGGTCCCGATCACTCCTGAACGGCCAATGGTCGGCAAGTAACGTCGAATAGAGCGAAGGTTTGGAAGAATACGGCCTTTCAGAGCCAGAACTTTCCCAGCCTCAACATGCCTTAAACCGTCGATGATTTGGGGAATGGCAAAGGCCCCCATCAAAACCGGCACGACCTGAAACCCGCTCATCAAGTAAGACCAGCCGAAGGTATAGCGCGGCTCAGACAACAGAGGGTCAAGCCCCACCATGGACATCGCAAGCCCGATCAGACCGGCGATCCATCCCTTAATCACTAGGTCTTCGCTCATCAAAGTGCCAGAAAGCAGAATGCCGAACAGGGCCAGTAGTGCTTTCTCTGGGCTTGCGATGTTCTTTGAAACCAAAAGCAGCGCCCAGACAAAGATCAAAAGCGTGATGGTCCCGATAACTGTACCAATGAAACTGGCCGTTGTGGTCAGCCCTAGTGCTTCGCCCCCTCGACCCGCTTTGGCCAGAGGGTATCCATCCATGGCCGTCGCCGCACTGGCCGCCGTGCCCGGAATGTTCAGCAGGATTGACGGATAAGAGCCACCGTAAATCGCGCCGACATAGGCCCCGAGCAAAGCGATGAGCGAATAGTCCAATGGGATCTTGTTGCCGAAGAAACCCGTCAGGATCGTCACTGCCAGCGTTGCGGTCAGGCCGGGCAATGCGCCGAACGTGATTCCCAAGAACACGGATGCGATCAAATACAGATAGGTCAGCGGGTCTACTGCCAGGCCCACGAATGCTGTCCCAAATCCAGCCAGTTGCGAAAGGATAAAGTCCATCCGGTCAATCTTTCCATAGCGGACGAAGCGTCACGTAGTAGTGGTATTCGATTTGCTTGAAGATCAGCCCGCCGCGCGCGGGTACGTTCTGTCGGAAAACAAAGGCCATCGCACAAACGAGGATGAGCGGGGCAAGTATTGCCACCAACGGAACGAACCGCAAAACGCGTTCGGAAACCGCCTTGCTCAACACCACAAGTGTGAGCGAGACCCATAAGGCCAGTGTAAACCAATCATCACTGTGTGCGTTCCAGTCCGACTGCGCGGGAAAAACAGCAAACGCAAAAAGCCCGGCAGAGACAACTGCGATACAAGCAACCAAAGCACGCCGAGCATGGTCGCCGTAGTAGCCGTAAGTCAGCGCTGTAATCAGCAACCCAGAACACAGAATGAAGTCCACTCTTGGAACCAACCCGACTACATATGCAAGAAGGATTAGGCCTATTGTTGAAGCTCGAAAGGCTTCCGACTTATCCCATCCGATCCCCAAAGCCCTGAGCGCGTTTTGGGCCCCACCAGAGCGGATCGAAATTGCCAGCAAAACGAAGGACAAGCTAAGCAATCCACCGAAGATGAACAGGGGTACAATTGCAGCCGAGTTGTACCAATCCGACCCACTTACACCTGCGCGGTTTTCACCCCAAAGTGGAATGTCCGACGTCTTCCAAAGAAGAAAGACGGACACTGTTATAAGCACTATTGCTGCCCAAAAGTCGCGCGTCCGCATGACCAGTGTTTCGTCAGGTTTGTCCATTGCCTGCCTCCTGAGGGAAAGGGCGCAATCAAGTGCGCCCTTTCAAAATTGATCGGATTAGGGCTTCTCGATACCCAGCGAGGCCGGATCGACGGTGGCAGCTCCAAGGTCCTGCAAGGTATAGGCGAAAGTAGCCTCGAGGTTCGCAAACAGTTCTTGAGCTTCTTCACCGTGTTGACCACCGACATCATAATTGTTTGCAGAGGCCCATTCGGCGACGGTGTCGGAGGCAATAGCTTGCTCGAAGGCATCACCAAGCGCGGCCTTTACATCGTCCCCGGCTGAACTGTGAACTGCAAACCCGATGGCCTGTTTGAGCGGCAAATACTGATCGAGACCGTCATAGATGCCAAAGGCAGAAGGCACTGTTACCCCTGCAATCTGCGCATCTTCGGGCGTCAACATCGCGAGCGGTTTAAGTTGACCGCCTTCAATCAACGGAGCCTGTTCAGCCAGTGACGTCACAACCAACGCAACTTCACCCGCTATCGCTGCTTCCTGCCCGGGCGCTGAGCCTTTGTATGGAACAAACTTGAATTCTGCACCGGACCCTTTTTCGATTGCCAGAAGATTCAAGTGGTGGATCGAACCTGCGCCGGAAGCCGCCGCAGGAATAGTGCCAGGAGCAGCTTTCGCAGCGTCGACCAGTTCTTCCAGCGTATTGTAAGGGCTGTCCGCCGGGACCGAGATCAGATCAGGTGATCCACCAACAATGAACGGATACCAAAAATCAAATTTCTTATCCCAACCACCCTGCACAGCAGCGGTGACGTTAGACTCTGACAAACCAACCAATGTATAGCCATCGTCTGGTTGGTTCATCACGTAAACCATGCCGTTGGAGCCTGCGACACCACCTGTTTGATTGATCACATTGATCGAGACCGGAAGGTGTTTTTCCATCTCGGCCATGATCATTCGGTTGATCGTGTCCGTGCCGCCACCGGCCCCCCAGACCACAGCTGTGGTGATGTCACGATAGGGGTAATCCTGCGCAGCAGCTGCCCCGGCAATCCCGGTCGCCACCACGGCTGCGGCCGCCAACCGCCCTAGCTTTAGTTTCATTTCCAAGTCCTCCCAAAACAACTTCGCGTTTATTGTTGCATTTATTTGCGTATACATTAAAGAATGCATTGTCAACGGACTGTAGTGAAAGCTGCTATCGCGCTATGAATGCGAAACGGGAAGGAAGCGGGCCAAGATGGAAAAGATGTACGAAGTTGCGGTGTTCCACGGGGACGGGATCGGCCCGGAAATTATGGCCCCTACGATTGAAATCCTGCGCCAGCTCTCGGGCAACAATCCCAGCTACAAGCTGGCGTTTGCAGACGCGCCGGCAGGCGCAGGCCACTACGCCAAAACTGGAGAATCGTTTCCGGCTGGATCACTCGAAACCGCACGCAATGCGGACGCAATTCTGCTGTCTGCAATGGGCTTGCCGGATGTTCGATACCCTGACGGAACCGAGATTTCACCGCAGATCGATCTGCGAAAGAAACTGGGACTCTTCGCTGGTGTGCGTCCTGTAAAAGTAAGCAGCGAACAAATGACCCCCTTGGCGCTGCCCCCCGGAAAAGAGATCGACTTTGTCTTGATACGCGAAAGCACAGAAGGGCTGTTCTTCACCCAAGGCGCTGGCGAAGTTACCGAACACGAAGCACGTGAAACTCTGCTGATCACTCGTGAGGTGTCCGAAAAACTGTTCCGTTTCGCGTTTGAACTCGCCCAGAACCGCAAAAGAACCGGGCGCGGCCGGGGTCGAGTTACATGTGTCGACAAAGCCAATGTATTCCGCGCCTTTGCGTTCTTCAGATCGATGTTTGATGCAGAAGCTGCACACCATCCCGAATTGCAGGCAGACCATGCCTATGTTGATGCCACCGCTCTATGGATGGTCCAGAAGCCTTGGGAATTTGATGTCTTGGTGACTGAGAATATGTTCGGAGACATCCTCTCTGACCTTGGTGCGGGTCTCATGGGTGGTCTAGGACTGGCGCCTTCAGCTGATATTGGGTTAGACCATGCTGTATTCCAACCCTGCCACGGCTCCGCTCCGGACATTGCTGGACAAGGCATTGCCAATCCCTTTGCGATGATCCTGTCCGCAGCAATGATGCTTGAATGGTTGGGGTTGATCCATGATCACACAGGCCTGTCCAACGACGGTGAACGATTGCGTGAAGCCGTGGAAAAGGTGACTGCGAACGGACAGAACCTGACGCGCGACCTAGGTGGCACCGCCGGAACGCAGGACGCAGCCTCATCGGTATTGGAAGCACTTTTGGCATGAATACTCACCAAACCGTCAGAGTCGCGTGTGTGGGTGCGGGGTACTTCAGTAGGTTCCACTACGAAAGCTGGTCCCGAATGCCCGGAGCGGTTCCGATTGCATCCTGCAACCGTGATATCAGCAAGGCGAAAGAAACAGCACTGGCCGCTTACGATGATCTGTCAAGAATGTTGGAGGCGGAAGAACCAGATCTCGTGGACATCATCCTTCCACCTGTGGCGCAGGTCGACGCCATCCGAACGGCACTGCGGTTTGGTATCAAGTGGTTGATCTGCCAAAAGCCATTTTGCCTGTCGCTGGATGAAGCAGAGAAGATCGTCTCCGAGGCTGAGGCGGTAGGCGCAACTATTGTCGTGCATGAAAATTTTCGCTTTCAGCCCTGGTATCGTGCGATCAAGGTGGCGATGACCGAGGGTCGAATTGGAACACCTCTACAAGCGACTTTCCGGCTTCGACCGGGCGACGGACAGGGACCACGAGCCTACCTTGACCGGCAGCCGTACTTTCAGGACATGCCACGTTTTCTGGTTCATGAAACAGCGGTTCACTGGGTAGACACGTTCCGGTTTCTATTCGATGCGCCCAGCGCAGTTTATGCGGACTTGCGCCAAGTTAACCCCGTTATCGCGGGCGAGGACGCAGGTTACATCCTGTTTGACCACCCCAACGGTTTGAAAGCTCTGTTCGATGGCAACAGATGCCTTGACCACAGCGCCGAAAACCTGCGTCAGACCATGGGCGAAGCGCTCATCGAAGGATCGGAAGGATCACTGGTTCTTAACGGCGACGGTTCAGTTGAACTCCGTTTTTTTGGAAAACAGGAGCGCCAGCAGATTCTACCTCCAAGCGATCATGATGGATTTGGAGGAGACTGCGTCCACGCCTTGCAAAGTCACGTCGTTTCAGGCCTTCTAAGAGGCACGCCGTTGGAGAACACGGCTCGAGACTATTTGGACGTGATCCGCATCGAAGAAAGCATCTATCTCTCGGCTGCGGAGGGACGAAAGATCAACCTGGAGACGCTGTGAAGGATCAGGACGCAAAAACTCTTTCCAATACGCAACGCGCTGTTAGGGATTTGCGACAGATGATCCTGTCCGGCGAACTTGCGGCCGGAACTGACCATCTGGAATCGGAACTCGCCGAGACCCTTGGCATGTCCCGCACCCCGATACGGGAAGCTGCGCTGATGTTGGAAAGTAAGGGGTTGCTGGAAATGCGGCCCCGCAAGGGCGTGCGGATACTGCCTGTTTCATCAGATGATATGCGTGAAATCTACGACATCCTGACGGAACTCGAGAGTCTCGCAGCACAGCGCGCTGCCGAAGCGGGTTATTCAGAAGATGAACTGGCGGTCCTTGCTGGATCAATTGCAAAGATGGACCAAGCCATCGAAGCCGAAGACCTAGAAGCCTGGGCCGAGGCCGACGAGTTGTTTCACCAGGAGCTCGTTCGGTTGGGCGGCAACAAACGAGTCGAAGCGATTGTCGCCATGATGAGCGACCAGGTACGTCGCGCGCGCGCAACGACGTTGTTCATCAGGCCCCTGCCCGTCAAATCCAATGAAGATCACCGGGTTGTTTTCCAAGCGATTAGTGAAAGTCGACCGGATGTCGCCCGTGAACGTCATCGAGAACACAGGCTGCAAGCACAGGCTATGCTTTGCGGGATACTCGAAAAGCATCGGCTCACCAGCCTCTGATCTTCTCGTGTCCGGTCGTTAATCGCCTAAAATAGCTGCCTATTTTCGGCATTAAAGGCGCTCCATATACTTGCCTCCCACGGCAGTCCACAGTTGCGTCCGGCTGCTCTGATTTACTTTTTTTCAAGTCACTCATCCAATCACCGCATCGACTGGGGGTGAAGTAGTACGATTTCGTATTATTTAGTTCGATATCGTACTACTGGAGAGTCAAAATGCCAAACAGAAGACGTTTTCTAAAAGTTCTAGGTGGAGGCACGATTTTGGCGGCAACGGGTGCGGTTGGGTTTCTCGCTACACACACGCCGCATGACGCGCTGGCTCCGTGGACGCCAAAACCGTATGACGACCCACGCAAAGCCGCTTTGTCCTACGCAATTCTCGCCCCCAATCCACACAACTTGCAACCTTGGCTGGTCGAGTTGGTTGGGCAAGACAAGGTGCGCATCTACCGTGATCCTGATCGCGAGCTTCCTGAAACCGATCCTTACCACCGCCAGCTCTATATTGGCCTCGGCGCATTTGTTGAGACTATGGTCCTTGCGGCAGGTGCGCTCGGGTTTGATACCGAGGTTAAGTTACTGCCAGATGGGGATGACGGACCTATTGCAGAAGCAGTGTTCCTACCTGGAGGGGCACCCGATCCACTATCAGATCAAATCCTCAAACGGCATTCCAACAAAGAACCGTACACTGAACAGCGGCTGTCCAAGGCGGAATCGTCGGTCCTTGAAAACTATGCCACTCTGATTTCCGATGAGGATCTAGTGGCACGTGTTCGAGACCTTACGAAACGCGCTTTTGAAATCGAAATGCGAACACCGCAGACGCTGAAAGAATCCGTCGACCTGATGCGGATCGGGAAAGCAGAAATAAACGCCAACCCGGACGGGATTGAATTACGTGATCCCATGCTGGAAACACTGCGACTTACCGGCCTATTGGACAATGAGACCCTGATGAATGTTGACCACCCAGGCACTCAGTCACACATGCGAGGCTACTTCGCCATGCTAGACGCGACGCCACAATACGCAGTCCTCACGACAGCCACAAATACGCGAAGCGATCAACTCGATGCCGGGCGTCAGTTGATGCGTTTTTACCTGAAGACAACCGAAATGGGACTAGGCGTTCATCCGATCAGTCAGGCCCTTCAGGAATATCCTGAGATGGCCGATGAATACACTCTGGCGCATGAGCTTCTTGCGTCATCGGGCCATACGGTGCAAATGTTGCTGCGTTTAGGGTATGGACCCGAGCCAATCGCCACACCCCGCTGGCCGCTGGAGACACGAATTCTGAATGAAGCCTGAAGATGAGACCAACGAAGTCTACCGGTTCTTCACCGAGGTCGGGATCATCAATCAGCTGATCTCGGCCAAGCTTGAAGCGTTCTTACCTGGTAGAATGACCGCAACCCAATTTGGCATATTGGGACACCTGGTCCGGCGTCCCGAGGGGGAAACTCCACTACAGCTATCGAACGCTTTTCAAGTGCCCAAGACGTCGATGACGCACACGCTCTCCAGTCTTGAAAATCATGCTCTGATTACCCTTGAAGCCAACCCCAATGACAAGCGTTCGAAAATTGCTCGATCTACACCGAAAGGCGCGGAGTTTTTGAAAGCTTGTATGGAGCGGATGTCGGAATCCCTGGCTCCAGTTTTGTCCGAACTCGGGTTCGATCCATTTCACAATTCGCTGCCGAATCTGACGCTCATACGCGAAGCTTTGGACAGCGAACGGGACTAGGCAAAAACTGGTGTTAGCCAGAATGTGAAGCCAAATTCTTAGAACATCATGCAATCCGCGCCCGGAGGCAGCGGCGGCGATCCTTCAGGCAAGGTGGGCGTGTAGTCAAATGTCACAATCTTCGCGCCGCTGTCGAACGCCACGAACAGTTGGTTAGATCCCGGCCTAATAGCGATACCTTCCGGGTCAGTTCCGAATTGCAACAGACTTTGCCGAGCGAGCAATTGACCATCTACCGAGAACTCATACAGGCTGTTTGACCCTTCCCAGTCATCAACAATCAACATGTGACCGGTGCGTGGGTCAATCGCGATGCCCTGTGCCTCGCTTAAGGGGGGAGACAGCTTCATGGTATCCAACCTCGCCGTCAATGCACCCTCTGAAGTGAACCAGGACAACCGTTCCGGATCATCTTCTACGGTCACGATCTGCCCATTGGCATTGATCGCGATCCCTTCGGTATCCGCAAATCCACCTTCAAGTTTGAAGGGTGCACCTAAAGAGACTCCGTCCTTCGTGACACGTTGGAGGCTGCCAAGACCGTCGCCTACCAACAAGTGATCCCCTTCGATAGCAATTGCCTTGATACGGAAGAGATCGCTAGATATGCGGCGCAACTCATCACCTTGCAATGTAACGAGAATGGCCTCGGGCCCCTCATTCGCAATCCACAACCCACAAAACGTCGGATCGTAGTCCAGACTTGCGGGTTGATTGAGCTCATAACGCCCTGTTTCGCGAAGCTGCAGTGCCATGACCGGGGTAGACATAGCAAAAAGGGATAAGGCAGTGGTCCTCACACACAAACACTCAGGATGCTCCCAAAACTGAGTTATAAAGGTGGGGCAGTGACGTGACGGGTCAATACAAAGAGCGATTGAACTCCTAACAATAGAGGCCAACACATTGCCTGGCCAGAGAGCCGGAGAACGCCAAGAATTGGCGCAATGTTGCGTGAGTTTGAAATTTCCGGCGATGCAAACCAAGGTGAAGAACTGGAGCAACTTCTTGAATCGCGGCGAAACCCGAAGTTCCGTGTCGCGCAACAATTATCGAAGAGTCTGTCGAGTCCCCACTCCCGGCGCTGCGTGTTCCTCGGCTTTGGTTTTACCAATTGCAGAGTTCGATCTGATTTACCCTAACTCACGGAAAGTTTGGTGTTGCGCCCCGAAACGCTCAAGCTTCAGCGATCATTGTGCCCCAGCTGGAAAAGCCACTCTCTGTCTCACAGATGATCGTGTCCATCCCGGTTACCGCATCGTTCCCAAAGTAGCACTCCGCAAACGCACCGGTGCCAACAAATGATAGTGTCAGGGCAACAAGGCCCAAAGCTGCAATCCTCTTCATGATACTCACTCCTTTTGATAAGCGTCATGTGGGAGTTGTTTTTTGCCGAAAGTACTTTGCTTTGATTAAGTATTTTTAACTTAAGACTGCCAGACGAGTTGTCTCTTCAGAAAGCAGCACACTCTTAATGTTCGCTCCGAAAAGACAGGTTCAGCATCTAGAATGAAGAAACAGCACATCCGCATTCAGGCATTGGGAGAATTCGATCTCAAACAGTGTCAAGCAGACCTATTTGAAGATAGCGGCCCTCTCTAGGGAGACCTTCAGTAGAAACTAATCTCGCTGACATCAACGCGGGCCTCGTGATCGCGACCGTACGCCACGACCCCAACTGAGGTGATTTCGTCAGCAACGGGAATAGCGCGCAACATGGCACCTGAAGCCTTGAAGCCTGACAGAGGTAAAGAGACTTCGGTCCATTTGTCAGAAGTTGGGAACTCGGCCTGATAGTATTGCCACGGAAGCACAGTGCCACGTGTCCTGAGGTGAACAAAGTATTGCTCGCCATTTCCCCGTACTAACAGCCTGACGCCCGATACACTCGCATCTGGCCGATCAGGCAACTTGCGTCGGAATTGGATGAAACCGCCGTTGTTTTCTTTACTGACGGTTCCGGTCAGCCGCGCGAATGCAACATTACCTTCCGAACTAAATTGCACCTGCCCTGAAGAAACTCCGCCCATGACAGTGTCGGCAACGTAGTTCCAACGTGTCTCCGCAGACTTGGAGAAGTCCTCAGCAAGATTTTCATCAGCCTGAGCCATTGTAGATCCGATGATAACAAGACCTGAAACAAGCCCAATAAATTTGGCACGCATATTGTTCCTTCTTAGTTCAGTATTGCAATGGAAAGGTTCAGCGCCGCGGCAAATGCGACCCATACAAAGTAAGGCAAGAAGGCCAGTGCGGAGACCCGATCCGAGTTCCTGCCTCGAGCGATGAACATGACGATCACGATCAGCAACGCGACAATGACTACAAGAGCAAACCACGGCAGTTGCAGTACGAAAAAGGTTGGGGACCACAAAAAGTTCAGACCCATCTGTGCCCACCACAGCTTCATGGCAGTCGAGCTTCGGTCTGCTTCGAACTGCCGCCAACCCGCCATGGCGATCAACACATAAAGCACCGTCCAGACCGGGCCAAATACCCAATTTGGTGGATTGAAAGCAGGCTTAGAAAGCTGCGCATACCAATCGCCAGGTGCGGTCAGTGTCCCGATCAGGATGCCGCCTCCCAACATGAGCGCAAGAAATGCTATGCGGATCAACAAATTCGACATTGCGGTACTGCTTTCAGCAATCCTTGGTCGTCACGTTGACAAGCGCTTCGGAAGAGAAGGTTGCAGTACTGGTTTTATCCGCATCGGAATAAGACACCGTGGCGCCTTCGATCTCCGACCCTGTTACGGTGATTTCGCGTTGCCCGATAGTGTCATCTACATCGATGGTAAAGGCGAGTTTGTCCCCGGCTGCTAGGGAGGCGATCTGAAGTTCAATTGTATCTTGCCCGTCTACGACAGTTGGAATTTGCCGCAGAGCATCCGCACCCTCAACGAATTCGAGAGGTTGGAAGACCTCTGCACCCGCGCCCTTTTCGGTAACGTCGAAAATCAGGCGCCCGGCAGATTGCGACAAGTCAATTTTGACGGTCGAGGCTTCGACTTCGCAAGCTCCGACGTTTGTCAGAACAAAACGGTCTTTGGGTGCGCCTTCTATAAAGCGAATTTGTACACCAGCTTGAAGCGAAGTAGCTGCAAATAATCCAAGGGTCGCCGCAAGAATACTCTTCGGGAGCATATTTTTCTCCTTCCCAATGGGTTTTTGATAGATACGCTACGGCGGGTTTCTTGGATCAGACTTATGCCCTTTGACTATCGTGGTTTAGCCGACAGGACCTTTCGAAGTTCCATGCACCGCTGTCAGAACGGTTGAGTCAAAACATGCCGTTCTCATTCTCGCTGTTTGCCGGAACCTCCTGAAGAACGTCCCAGTGCTCGACAACCTTCCCATCGACATCCAGGCGAAAAATATCGATCCCTGCGTACTCGAGACCATCGGGCCAGATTTGATGGCAATGCAGAATAACGTGATCGTCTTCAGCAAACGCACGTTTGATGTCCACGCGCTTTCCCGGGTATTCGGCGGCCATGCGCTCGAAGTACTCGACAAAAGCTTGCTTACCGTCGCCAACATGCGGGTTGTGCTGCGTATAGGTTTCCCCAACAAAGGTTGCGATGGCCTCGGCTGGTCGACACGCGTTGAACATCATTTCGTAAAAAGCGATGACGTTTTTCTTGTTTGTTTCGAGGTCCGGCATGCTGATCTCCAAATCTACGTTTGTACCGTCCATAAATGTTGGTCCGCGTAATTCTTGGAAGCAACCCGGCAAGGATCTCGACCACTAATCGCCAAGAGTTTAACAGCTTAAATTTGCGCTCCGACTATTTATAGAGTTGGACACTTACTCGGTTTCTTCGAAGTCTATATGAATATGATTCCCATCAGGATCGGCCACATGGATTTGGACCATTCGGGCGCCCGTGACGTCAGTTTTGCGATACTGAATCTGCCTCGAGATCAGTTTTTCCTCGAATGCGCTCAAACCCGTGGCTGAAAGCGCAAAATGCTCGAGCTTGAGCTTCACTTCGGAGCCGACATTAGGCGTTCCTTCGTGACCCACAAGGTGAACCACGGCGTGATCACCCGCATACAACCAAGCTCCGGGAAACGGAAAATCAGGGCGGGCCCCGAGTTTTAAACCCAAGACCTCTTTATACCAAGTAACCATCTCAGGCAACCTAGTCGTCACGATATTCACATGATCTAGCCGCTCAATTCTCATCTAAAAACCCTCAAGCACGAGCTTTCCTTTGGCCTTGCCGCTTTCAAGGATAGCATGCGCTTTCTTTAAGTTTGTAGCATTGATCCTACCAAGTGTATCGGTCGCCGTGGATCTGATCTTTCCGTCATCTATCAACCTGGCGACCTGATTCAGGATTTCGCTTTGACGGTTCATATCTCCAGTCCCAAAAAGCGACCGAGTGTACATGAACTCCCAATGCAATGAGATCGATTTGGGTTTGAACGGCGCGATGTCGAAGGTTTCAGGATCATCAATCAACCCGAAGCGACCTTGGGGTGTCATCACCTCTCCAGCTTGAGACGCATAAAGCTGGGAATGGTTCGTTGAATAGATGAAATCCACGCTTTCGATACCGAGAGCCCCGAGTTGCGTTCCCAAAGGTTCCGCATGGTTGATGACATGGTGTGCGCCAAGCTCTCGAACCCAGTCTTGTGTCTCGGGTCGGGACGCCGTTGCCATCACTGTCAATTCAGTGAGGGCCCGTGCCAATTGAATGGTGATTGACCCGACACCGCCTGCGCCACCGATAACCAGCAACGTATTGGTCCCGCCGGAAACGGCATCTTGAACTCGCAAGCGGTCGAACAGCATCTCAAAGGCAGTAAGCGTCGTTAGCGGCATCGCCGCAGCTGCTTTCGCCGGTATGGATTTTGGCGCTGATCCGACAATACGTTCATCCACCAGATGAAACTCGGCATTGGTTCCCGGTCGGTTTACTGCCCCGGCATACCAAACTGCATCTCCCGGACGGAAAGTCTCAACCGTTTCGCCAACTGCTTCGACGATCCCTACTGCGTCCCACCCCAGAATATCAGGTGCGGGACCTACAGGAGCACGTTTTTGCCGAATTTTCGTATCGACCGGGTTCACTGAAACGGCCTGCACTTTCACCAACAAGTCATGCCCCTTCGGCGTCGGTTTGTCGGCCTCGAAGTCGATTAAGGCGTCCGCCCGATCAATCGACCCTGTCTCACGGTATCCCACGGCTTTCATAACGTGCTCCTTTGTTCGGTTCTGTATCAACCGATGACTGTCATTTCATTCAACGTGAATTCTGCAACGGCACCCTCTGTTGCTTCCAAGTAAGCCGCAAGGTGCTGAGCACCCATGTGGGTTTGCCAAAGCTCCCGGCTTTCCCAGTTTTCGTAGAATACGAAATGGGCCGGGTTGTCGTTGTCCTGGTGCAGGTCGTAGTTGATGCAACCCTTTTCGGCACGGGTTATGTCGATGAGCTTGATCAGCTCACCCTTTACGAGGTCGATCTTGTCGGGGTAGGCTTTGATGTTGGCGAGGATTGTCAGCTTGGCCATTGGAATAGATCCCTTGTGTTCTTGAGCGATGCGCTAGATTTACGCCGCTGTACTTTCGGGATAAACAGGGCGTAATCGAACATATAATCCGGAAATTCCGTTTAATGCTTTTAGATAATCTTCGCTTGTTTCTGACCATAGCCGAGAAAGGCAGTCTTGTGGCCGCGGCGCGCGAGACAGGGATGTCGAGTACGACAGTGTCCGAACGGCTCGCGACTCTGGAGGCACATTACGGTGTGGTTTTGTTCAACCGCACCACCCGTTCCATTAGCCTGACCGAAGAAGGACGAGTACTAGCTGACGGTGCAAGAAACGTACTCAGTGAGGTTGCGGACCTAGATACACTTGTTCGGCACGGCGCCGAAACTCTGTCTGGCCCAATTCGCATAAGCGCGCCGATTGACTTGGGACGGAGCATTGTTTCCGAGGTTATTGCCGAATTCACCGAAGAGAACCCTGCCGTCTCAGTCGAACTGTCCCTCTCAGACGGCTATGTCGACCTTGTAGGCCAAGGTTTCGACCTCGCCGTTCGCTTCGGCAACATTACGGACAGCTCGCTCAGGTTGCGAAATCTAGGAAGCTACCAACGTTTCGTATGTGCATCCCCAAGTTACCTGGCCTCATTCGGAACGCCTGAAAAACCAGAAGATCTATTAAACCACAACTGCTTGGTGATGAGGTTTGGCGACATGATCGACAACGTTTGGGAGTTTGGATCAGGACCAAATGCCCAGCGCGTATCGGTAAAGGGAAATCGAATAGTCAATGATGGTTCACTCATCCGCGATTGGGCGATTGCAGGCCATGGGGTCGTCTTGAAGTCGGATCTGGATGTTGGCGACGATGTTCGATCTGGCAGACTTGTTTCTGTCTTGCGTGACTTCCTCCCACCGTCGAAACCTTTGCAAATGATGTTTCCGCCGAGCCGAGCCCAACCACGTCGCATAACGGCCTTAGCTGAGCATTTGCGTCGCAAATTTGGTGTGAGTTAAGGCCACAGGGGAAGTCACTAATCTGACAGCAGCTGTGTTTGCTCAATGAATTTCAATGTCGCCTGTGCCAGCTCTGTGCCAGCATCTTCTTGAATGAAATGCCCCGCTTTAGGCAAAACGGTATGGTTTTGACCAACTGTCCCAGGGATCGACTTTTGGAACAGTTTGTCTACCCCCGCCATGACCCTGTCATCTTCTCCAAAAACGGTCAGAAACGGGGTGTTTAGGGTCTTGAGGGTTTCCCATGCGGCTCGGTTGGGTTCAGAAGCTGGATTATCAGGTGTGTCGGGCACCAACACTGGAAACTCTCGAGCGCCTGTCAGATAGCGCGCATCCGGAAACGGTGCGTTATAGGCTGCGACCTCTTCATCGGAAATCTTCGATGTTGTACCGCCGAATACAATACGGCCCGAATTAAAATCAGGTACGGATTGTGAATATTCCCGCCATGAAAGAAATGCTTCACCCAAGGGCACGTCACCGGTGGGCAAGGCCGTGTTCGCCACAACAACACGAGAGAAACGCTCGGGCATACTCGCGACCAGCCGCAAGCCTATTAGACCGCCCCAGTCCTGGCAAACCAATGTGATGCCCATTAGGTCAACTTTCCGCAACCACTCGGACATCCAGTCTACATGGCGTTGGTAGGTGTAATCGAACCGCTCGGTTGGCTTGTCCGACCGTCCAAATCCAATCAAATCAGGAGCCAGAACTCGATGGCCAGCATCTTTGAATAACGGAATCATGTGCCGATACAGGAAGCACCAGGTTGGCTCTCCATGCATCAACAATACGGGCGGTGCCTGTTCCGGTCCCTCGTCCAAATAGTGCATTCGGAGACGACCGCCTTCGGTATCATCCACATCAAGATAATTCGGGCCGAATGCGAAATCTGGCAACCCGTCAAACCGATGGTCAGGTGTTCGAAGGAACTTCATTGTGAACTCTCCAATATGCCGACGGTATTGGCCAAGCAACAGTGATCGATAAAACAAAAACGGTCCAGTACCAGCGTATGTCGACGTCAGGTTTCCATAAGTTCGACACACTTCTTCGCTCGCTGGCAGCGAAGACCCTTTATGCAGGCATTTTGAATCTGCTGTTCTAACAAAGATTTTGGTTTCAAAAACCTTTTCTTATGAGTTTTTCAGTACGGATCGCCAAGATTCGGCTCAGAAGAAAAGCATAAGTCCGGTCATTGAAACAACCAAGAAAAGTAAGGTCATGATTCCGCCCGAGCGAACGAAATCGACCACCCGGTAGCCTGCTGGGCCCATGATCAACGCGTTCACTTGGTGTGTTGGGATCAAAAATGAGTTGGACGTTGAAATTGCCACGGTGAGAGCAAATACAGCCGGGTTACCACCCGCCGATATGGCGATAGAAACCGCCAGCGGCACCAGCAGAACAGTTGCACCTACGTTCGACATGACCAGCGTGAACGCCGTTGCCAAAACGGCGATTCCTGCTTGCAACGACCAGATCGGCCACCCCTTCAGAAGGGCCAACACATGCGCTGCAATCCAATCCGCAGTGCCAGTGTTCTGAACCGCCTGACCTAGCGGGATTAGTGAAGCGAGTAGAAAAACAGTACTCCAACTTATCGACTCGTAGGCTTCGTCAATCGAGAGCACCCGGCTCAACACCATCCCAATAGCGCCGATCAACAGGCACAATGACAAGCGCAGATCAGAGAATAGAATTAAGCTCAACGCTATTAGGAAGAAAGCGAGCGCCCATCCGACCTTGTGTGGCCGTAACTCTTCCTGGGGAAAATCCGAAGTTACGACGACAAAATCCCTGTCCGACTTCAGTCGTGTCAGACGGTCCCACTGCACGTGAACCACACACGTATCACCGGCCTGCAAAGGGACTTGCCCGATATGCGTGGCTGAATGATCCTCGGTTTCAACGTGGCTCAGTGTTTCTTCTCCGCGCTGAATGGCCAAAAGAGACAAACCATGTGTCTGACGGAGACGCAAATCAATCGGAGTCTGGCCGATCACTGAAGAACCGGGAGGAATAACAACCTCGGCCACCCCCGATTGGGTCGCGGCGAAATCATCCGCAAAGACATCTAGTTGGGGTAGGATCTCTAATCCGTAAGGCTCAGCAAACTGATGCTCAACCACCCGACGCAGGCCAAGCACTGCGAGCCGCGCAGGGGCTTCGATCTTGGTATCCGCCATCGGCGCGATGACCTTGTGGCCGCGGTAAGATGTGCCAAGAATGTACATGTTGTGGGCGACCATTAGATCCGCGAGCGTTTGCCCAATGATGATCGATCCTTCAGGAACACGTATCTCGAACATATCGGCCCTAAGCCCATAGGTGTTTTCGACATAGGTCTGCATAGACCGGGCTGAGCTTGCGTCTGCTCCACGCTCCCGCTGCGCTGGGAGGACCCAACGACCAAAGAGCACAAAGTAAAGCACTCCTGTCAGCACCAGCATCACACCGATAGGCGTGACTGAAAACAACCCAAATGTCTCCATTTGTTGGTCAGCCGGAAGGGATGAGTTTGCTGAAACAATCAGGTCATTCAACAGGATCAGGGGTGATGACCCGACCAATGTGATAGTACCACCCAGGATCGCGCAAAACCCCATGGGCATCAGCAACCTACTCATCGGGATTTCCGTACGTGCCGAGATGCGGCTCACAACAGGCAGAAAAAGCGCAGCAGCTCCTACATTCTGCATGAAGGAGCTAATGACACCAACCGTTGTTGATATGATTGGGATGATCCGGGCCTCTGTCGTGCCACCATTCTTGAGGATCAAGGCCGCGACCTTTGACATAAGTCCAGTCTTATCAAGCCCAGCCCCAATTACCATCACCGCAATAATGGACATTACAGCGTTGGAGGAGAAACCTTCAAAGAGCCTGGAGACATCGGCAAGATTACCCAGCCCCGGTAGATAGCTCAGTGCGCCCAGCAGTACCATTACAAGAATTGCTGAAACATCGATCCGTATAATCTCGGTAACAAAAAGTAAGACTGTAAAAGACAATAGACTCAGTACGGCTATCATTTCGTAAGTCAGTGTTGGTAGTTCCATATCATACTCCCAACCTGACGTTACCTGACTAGCGGCAAATACGAAGGGCCAACTCTGCGCGGCAGATAAGGCCAAAATCCATCAGGCCGGCTCACTCAACTCGTTTCCTCGGACGAAGTATCTGCTGAAACCTGGATTTCGCCAACCCAAAGAGACGCTGATGGCAAACTCATAAACCTCTCTTAAACATCACAATGCGAATTGAACTTTCACTATTGCTAGATTGCAAACATATTAATTTACCGTGTCGTCATCATTCATTTTCAGTCATTTTTACTTGCTAAGTCGGGAAGGCTTGGTGAAAGCCGCCATGAGAACAAGCGCTGCCAAAACTCTGAAAATATGATGCTCACCGACGAACGCAACAGCGCGACCACGGTCACTGCTACGATTGACATCTCCGCCAAGCCTCTAGGTGAATAAACTAAGACAAGTGCGACGGGTCTGTCTCCAGCGCGTTCGCGACCGCCAATGCGCCTGAGAAGGCCACAGAAATCCTCCGTTGCTCAAACCCCAAAATCTGTCCGGTTGGTGCTGACGTCAGACAGTTTTGACCATGCGACGTGCTGATGTCACGCAGCGAACATTGCCCCAATGAAATTTTGGAAATTATTATGCTTCTTGGTCGCTTTGATTGCAAAGTAAGGCGATGGTCACTGCCACGAATTGGTTTTCGCGATATTGCAAAGCAGATCAACATGTTGATCCAACCAATCTTCGTCCAGTATCTCGTGACGTATGAGCTTGCGGAAATAGGGGGCAGCGACTGCTAGTTCTATGAGTTGGTCAACCGGAACGTCGGCGGTGATCTCACCGCGGCCTACTGCGGCTGCAAATACTGCTTCAACACTCGCGAACCTGTCCTTCATGAATTCAGTGATCACCAACCGCGCTTCTTCGTCGGTGGACGCAGCAGCGACCACCTGAGGCGCGATTTGGCCCCATGGTGTGTCATTCAAGGCTCCCATCAGTACACCGAGTAACCAGCGCAGGTCAGATCGTAGCGGGCCATCTGTTTTGGGCGGTATGTTCGGCGGTGTTGCGATGCGCCGAAATGCTGCATCACGCAGACTACGCGCATCTGGCCAGTGCCTGTAAAGTGTACTGCGCGAAATGCCCGTTGCCTTTGAAACTGCGCCATGAGTTACGTGCAGCACGCCTTCCTCCATTAGTATCTTTTGCGCAGCATCAAGCGCGGCCTGTCGTGTGGCGATCAGCCTAGGATCTTCTTTCAATCATTCCTCCTACAGAACAATTTGTTGCATAGTAGAACATTTTGTCCTAAAAGTATCGCCAGGTGAAACTAAAGCTCAATACTCAATTCCGCGAACACGTCTTGTCAAAATGGGAGCGTATCAATGTTCAAAGTGGCAGCAACCCCGCTGGCGGTACTCTTATCGATGGGCGCGACCGCCGCATTGTCCGAGAGTGGAACTTACGAGCTGGATCCTGGACACAGTCAGGTATTGTTCAGCTACAACCACATCGGGTTCTCAGAAACATTTGGAATGTTCTCAGGTTTTAGCGGCGAGATCGAGTTCAACGAAGATGATCCGTCTGCGTCATCTGTCACAGTGTCTATGCCTGTAAAATCCATGATCACGGGCTGGGATGCACGTCTGCAACACTTCATGTCCGATGATTTTTTTGGCGCGAGCGATGGTGATGTGGTCACATTCGCCTCCACCAGCATTGAAGTCACCGGGGACAATACCGCGAATATTTCTGGCGATCTGACCATGAATGGTATCACCAAACCCGTTGTTCTGGAAACGACGCTCAACAAGTCAGCGCCATACCCGTTTGGTGCAAAGGAGGGCACCCCGACCTTGGGACTGGCAGCGACGGCGATCATCGTGCGGTCTGAATTCGGACTTGGGGCGTTTGCACCTGCGGTGAGCGACGAGATAGAGCTCTTAATCAATATCGAAGCGTTAAAGGGTGAGTGAAGTGTACAAGGGCACCGATACGGTGCTCAGCACTCAATCTTTTTGATTGGCGGATGGTCAACACGATGAATGTACACATGAGAACATTGGCGGTTGCTGTGACGGTAGTGGCATTGATGTGCTCGATGGCATCCGCGCAAGAGCGCTCCTTGCCGGAGCGCACCTCGCCCCGTCCCGAAACGACAAGCGGCGTACCGCATACTCAGATTGGTGTTGAAATTAATGCCGATTTGGCCCAGCTATTGCTGGAGCGAGTTGCCCAATTCCCAGGGGTCACACTTGGCCCAACACGCATATCATTACCTGGCGCGATTGGCTTTCAGCTTGATCCTGACATGTTGTTGTCTCAACCGAACTCTATCGTCGGTGGGTTTGAGTTTGCGCATATGCATCCTGATGGCAGTTTGCACGCTTCGCTGCACCCCGCAATGGCCCGACGGGCAATTGAGGCTGGCTGGGCCGTAGGACACCCTTGGGCTAATCAACGTCCCGGATGGAGTGGCTTTGTCATGATCTATACTCCGACCACACCAGTAGAGTTGGATGTCGTCATCGATCTGGTCGAAAGTTCGTACACCTTCATCACCGGAAACACCTTGGGTTAAACGCCCACCTGCTGACCTTGCCGTTGCTGACTAATACGCAGGTCAGCCAGTATTCAGTCCTACGGGGATATTCAGGTGATCCATGTTCCACTGTTCCAGCCGGGCATGATCCAGAGATGTGGCGGATCCATAATGGGTGCAACTAGGATCGTTTGCGTCGCCCCATTCTCGTAACTTGTCAAAACAACATACCCCCAGTAGGTATTTGGTATGTTTCGCTTGGTCCTGTCGATACTTCTTGTTGTTGCATTCTCTGGCGCATCCGCAGCGTCGGTGAAGCATGGCTTGACCCATGGATCGGATCATTCTGGTCATCATGCTCAAATGGCGGGCGACGATCCGTTGGCTAATGCCGAGGAAGCTGCTGCGGATTGTTGCGACACCGCTAGCGGCATGGGTTCAACATCCTGTTTTGGTGATCTTGTCGCCACGGCGGGGATTTCGCCGAATGCTCCATTGATGATCTCAGTGGGTGGTGTGACGTACGCTGGAGCCGATTTTTCGGGCCTCGCTCTGGGTGTTCCCACCGGTCCTCCGAAAGCCTGAATGGCAACGGGCGCTCGCCCGCATTCCGTTCAAATTTCACATCAAAGGACCGACAGACATGATCACACGTCGTCACTTCACCAAACTGTCTGCAACTGCTTTCATCGCGACCGCTCTTCCCGTCCGTGCAGGCACCCCAATGCATGTGCTCAGCTCACCAGGTTGCGGATGTTGTCACGCATGGGCCGACTTGGCTCGCGCACGCGGCTACGCCGTCACCGTTGAGGAACTGACGGACCCCGAGGTACAGAAGTCAGCGCGGAGCATCCCGATGAACCTCGCGTCCTGTCACACTGTAGAAGCCGATGGTTATGTCTTTGAAGGCCATGTGCCGTTCGAAGCACTGGAAGCCGTATTGAAGGATCGGCCTGACATCACAGGGCTCGCTGTTCCTGGCATGCCAATGGGCTCCCCTGGTATGGGCGACGATCCGTCCGCCCGTTACGACGTCATTGCATTTGGGGGAGAGGCTGGGGCCGGTACGGTATACTACCGCGCGGGCACCGCGCAGCCGTTCGACACCTGATGCTAGGGCGCACAACACTCTTGGTCACCGGTGGGCTTGCGCTCGCCGGTTTCTCCGTAGCGTTCGTTTTGGCCCAAGCCTTTGAACCGGTCGGTCTTTTAACACCTGATGACGCGGAAGTTATCGCCGTTGGCCAAGATATATACGCGAACCAATGTGCTATCTGCCACGGTGAGAACCTTGAAGGACAGCCAAACTGGCGGATACGCGGCGAGGATGGTTTGCTACCAGCACCGCCGCATGACGCCACAGGGCATACGTGGCACCACGATGATGAAACGCTTTTCACCCTGACCAAATTTGGCCTGGCCGGACTGATGGAAAATGCGCCCCCAACCGGTATGCCGGTCTATGAAGGTGTGTTGAGCGATGGCGAAATCATAACGGTCCTATCTTTTATCAAGTCAACCTGGCCCTATGACCTTCGTGAGTACCACGACGAGTTGAATGCCCAATCCGAATAGAGGAAAACTCAGATGATCAAACAAACTCTTATCGGCTTGGTCGTAGCAATGGCTCCAATGCTTGCGACCGCGCATTCAAAGTCCGAAGCAACGACACCGGCTGACGGTGCTACCGTTACGGAAGTGCCTGAGCTTTCCATGCGGTTCGATGATCCGATGCTCATCATCTCGGTCACGCTAACCTCACCCGATGGCGATGTCGAAATTGACCGCGAAACGGGTATGGACCCCGCCATAGAGTTCCGGGCTATGCCTTTGGAGGACCTTGCACCCGGAAGCTACCGCTTCGACTGGCGCGGTATGGCTTCCGACGGTCACCCGATGCAGGGCAGCTTCTCTTTCACGGTCGCTGAGTGATCGGTCTGGCACCCATTGACGGTGTTGTTGTCTTGGCCATTTTGGCGAAGGCACTTGGCTACGGCTCGGCGCTGCTAGCGATGGGTGGCGTCCTGTTCACGGTCCTCTTTGCCAAGCGCGCTGAAGAGTCTGTTCTACGCCTTGCGCGGCAACTTGCGGTCGGAGCTGCGATTGTCGGTTTTGCCGTACTTGCTTTACGTTTTGGCATCAGAGCAGCGCGGATATCTGGGATGGGCTTTGAGGGCGCGACGGACCCAATGATGCTTGGTTTTGTTTGGGACAGTCCGCTTGGCACCGCCGCGATCTGGCGAGGGGTTGGTGAACTCGCGATATTGGCAATCTTGCTCTCCCGAGTCGGGCAGTGGATCGCTTTGGTGGGCAGCCTTGCCGTAGCGTTTTCCTTTGCCCAGGTAGGACACTCGCTTGGAGAGCCTACAGCGGTTCTCGCTGTCTTGCTGGTTCTTCATTTGCTGGCTGCCGCGTTTTGGGTCGGTGCTCTCCTGCCTTTGCGCAAAGCGGCGCTCACTCCCAATGGGGCCGAACTACTGCACCACTTTGGCAGTGTCGCTGCTTATGGAGTTGCCGTCCTGATTGTTGCAGGCGCAGCGCTCGCATGGCTGCTCTCGGGCTCCTTGGCCGCCTTGTTCGGAACGGCGTATGGATTGGTGCTTTTGATCAAGATCGTGATCGTTTCTGCCCTACTTTGTATAGCGGCGCTGAACAAGCTGAGATTTGTTCCGGCTCTCAGGGCTGAGAAGCGTGGCGCGACAATTGTTCTCCGACGGTCGATTTCAATAGAGATGTTGGCTGTTGTCCTGATCCTGCTTGCAACGGCGACCCTAACCAGTGTGACGACACCTCCCATCAATCTCTGACGGCCTAAGGTCCGAAGCAGGAGCTGCAAAGCCTTGTTACGAATGTCCGCTTTGGGCTGATATTGTTGAAAAACAACGTGTTGCTGGCGCAGAGAGAGGCGTACCGAACTGAGCGCGAGT
>NZ_JBXWQF010000036.1:0-24517 GCF_059612245.1 Ruegeria sp. CDSA079
GTTCGCAAAGTGCGCTGTCCCAAAAGTAGGGCAAACCTTTGCCGTATCTCGCCAAGGCCTTTTCAAAGGTACTCTGCACGCGCTTCAGGCAGTGGACCGGGTGCCTGTGCTGGCGCGTACACCCGTATGCGAGATCTGTCAGCGTCTCAGTGGTACCTTAATTCTTGGTCAGCCACATGAGGTTGGTCATCTGTTATGACGCGTGCCCACGCTTGAGCACTTAGACGACCCTTGATCCTTGAACGAGGGTCAGGTGTTTGGCAATTCACGTAGCCACTTGAACCGACACAGCTTGGTTCAGGTGCGAATTGGCTCGCAACGCACGCCGGAAACCCATCGCATTCAATAATTCGCCTTGGCGGCCAAAGCTTTGCAGGTTTTTACACTGACAGCCGGTTGGTGTGGCAAATCAGCCATAAATCTGCCAGACAAGATAACTTGTTAACCATGGTGCCCCTGCGTTAAGTGGATTGAACAAAAAATCCTCTCTATTTTTGCACATGCAAATAAAGTATGTACTGATGAGACCTAGGGGGGAAATAAAATGGGCGGGATCGCAAAGCAATGACGCGAGTCCTTGAGGCAGATCGTATCTCCGAAGTTCTGAAACTGGCGGGCCTGCAAGACCACCTGTCGATGTTCCGACAAGAAGGTGTGGACGACCAGATTCTTGACGAATTGACCGACCCGGAATTGCGTGACCTGGGGCTAAACGTCGGTGAAAGAAAGAGATTCCGCAAAGCGCAGGCCAAGCTGAAATCCAATGGCGCCTTGGCGCACGACCATCTGCGGTCCGAAGCTGAGCGCAGGCAGTTAACGTTGGTTTTTTGCGATCTCGTGGGGTCGACGCAGCTGGCACAACGATATGACCCGGAAGACCTGATGCAGATCATGAATCTGTATTTGGACACGGCGATTGGCACGTTGAAGCAGCATGGGTGCCACCTGGCCTATCGGCAAGGTGACGGCATCATGGTCTATTTCGGATACCCCAAGGCCATGGAAGACGATGCGGAGCGCGCCGTACGGGCCGTTCTGGAAACCATAGAGGCAGTGCAGAATCTTCAAAACGACTTTGGCGAAAAGCTTAACCTCCGCGCAGGGATCGCCACCGGAATGGTCGTTGTGGGCGTCGTTTCGTCCAAAAGCCTGGGGTCCGAACAATTTCTGGTTGGTGAGACGGCAAACCTGGCATCCAGGCTGCAGGGGCTGGCCGAACCGGGTGAATTAGTCGTTTCGTCCGAAACCATGCGACTTACGCGGGGAACATTCGAGTTCGAACCGCGCGGCAGTCACGACCTGAAAGGGTTCGAAAACCAGCGCGAAGTCTATTGCGCCCTGAAGGAAATCGAATCCACCAGTCGATTTGACGCCCGAACCGGGCAATCAGCGGTCGAGCTTGTAGCGCGGCGCGATCACCTGTCTTCCCTGACGCAACTTTGGGCGGACGTTCAGACGGGCTCGGGCCGGATGACCCTTATCGGTGGTGCGGCAGGGATCGGTAAGTCGCGGCTAATCAAGTCGTTGTCTGAAACGATAAAGACCAGGCCACTGACCCTGCAGTGTACGCCGCATTTGGCCAGTCTTCCACTGCATCCAGTGGTTAGTGAGTTGCGGCGGGTATCTGGCGACAAATCAAACGACAATGTACAAGCAGCGATATCCGCTTTTGTTCAATCCGCCTCACGTTTGAACGTCTCGGATTTGCCTGCCTTGTTAGAGCTGGCAGGCATCGATTCAGACGCGTCGACTGAACCAGATCCGCTGAAAAAGGCGCGCAAATCGATGGATGTGCTGCTACGCAGTATCGGAAGCATATGCGACAGGCGTGGCACGCTGCTGTTGGTGGTTGAAGATGTTCACTGGGCCGATGCGACCACACTGGATTTACTGGATGCGCTTGCGGCCAATTTGGCAGACCTTCCTGTACTTATGGTTCTGTCACACCGCCCTGAATACGAGCCGCCGGAACACTTTCTGGATGAGGCGGTCAACGTCGATCTGTCTCCACTGGCGCGCCCTGAAGCGTCCGAGCTGGTCCGACGCGTGGCCGAACCATACAGCTTGCCGGTGATCCTGATCCGGCAAATCATCGAAAAAGCCGATGGCGTACCGCTTTACATCGAGGAAATGACCAAGGCGGTTCTGGACCAGCTGCCCGCTGACGCCCCGATCAACGCCGAGGTGCTGGATGCACTGAGCGTTCCTTCCACCCTGCAGGACTCGCTGATGTCGCGTCTTGACCGGATGGAAAACGCCAAACCGGTTGCACAATTGGGATCGGTCATCGGACGCAGTTTCTCCGCTCGGATGATCCACGCAGTAGCGCAGGACGACATGGATGTGGACAGTGCCCTGCTGCAACTCATGGCAGCCGGTGTTTTGCTGATCACCAGCGACGATGGGTCGGCCACCTACACGTTTAACCACGCGCTGGTTCAGGATACCGCATATAACTCATTGCTGCGGGAAGACCGGCAAAAATTGCATCTTAAAATTGCCGAGGCTCTGCTGGACGGTCACACGGCGTTTGAAGCCCCAACCCCTGATACGATCGCACATCATTGCGATCTTGGCGGATTGAAGGACGAGGCCGTCACCAACTGGTTTACGGCTGGTGAGCAGGCTTTGTCCCGGCTTGCGAACTTGCCAGCGATTTCGGCGTTTCGGGCCGCGCTGCGCAACCTTGGGACCATGCCCGCCAGTGCCGAACGTGACGGGTTTGAACTGCGCGTTCAGATGAACATTCTGCCCGCCTATATGGCGATCTACGGCTGGTCTGCGGACCAGGTCGGAGAAACGGCTGCCCGCGCGATGGAGCTTGCCCAGGCTCTGAGTGACGGTGAGACACTGTTTGCGGCGACCTTCTGCCGCTGGACCAATTTCTTTGTTGGCGGACAGATGAACCATGCGATGGAGATGGGACAAGCGCTGGATACGATGGCCGGGATGACCGGGGATCCGATCGCCAACGTTCTTACTGCCCGCGCCCTGAGCTTCACCCATTATTTTCGTGGTGAATTCACGGAATGTGAACGCCAGCTTGACCGTGCCTTCGGCCTGATCACGCCAGAGCTTGATAGGGCGATGATGCCGATGACGCAATCCTCGACCCTAGCCTCACTGCTGGCGATTCAGGGATGTCTGCTGTGGCAAAAAGGTAGGTTTGACGAAGCTGAAGCAGCGCGGTTGAAATCCATCGAAGTCAGCAGAGCGCTGAGCCATGCGCCCAATCTGGTGTATATCATGGGTGCCTGCTGCATGTTCCTGCCCTATGCTGGTGAGTGGGACAGGATGGACGTGACAATGAAAGAAGCCCGCAAGATCGCCGATGAGGAAGGGTTCCTGTATCTGCACGCCATGCAGGACATTTATATGGGTCTTGCGAAGGCTGGCAAAGGCGACCTTGCGGACGTGCCAGAACAGATTGAGGCCCGCATGAACCTGATCTCGAAATCGGGTGGCAACTTCACGTTCCCTCAGAACCAGATCGTGCTGTCCGAACTCATGATCGATCACGGTGACATCGTTCGGGCGCTGGACCGGCTCGAGGCGGTCTGCGCCCCGGGTTGGGCGCGCGGAGAAACGTTAAACAAGCCGGAATATCACCGGGTTCGGGCCAAGGCATTTGCCGCACGCGGGGACTTGGACGCAGCCCGGAGTGAAGCAGAACAGGCATTGGCGCTGGCCCAAGGCATCGGCGCTGTTGTCCAGCAAGATCGAGCCAGACAATTAATGGACCGTCTGAACGAAACAAATTGAAAAAGACCAAGTGCTACGCCAAAACAGGGTGCACAACCAAGGGGGATTTGCAATGACCGACGCATTAGACTGGGGTGACGATCAGTGGAACACAGTGAACAAAGCTGTCCATGATGAGGCATTACGCGCCCGGGTCGCGGCGAGTTTTCTGCCGTTATACGGGCCGCTGCCCGCAGATACACAGTCTGTCCCGCTAAACCGGCTTGAACTGGTCGACAACGAAAACGGCACCGCAAAACGTCTTGGAGTCAACGACTTTGACACCACGCGCCTGACCACTGTTTCGGTGAACGTCTATCTGAAAGGCGCGCAGGTGGCCGACCCCGAGCTGTCCGCGGCCATGATCATGTTCCGCCGTGCCGCTGCAATTGTGGCACGGGTCGAAGACGACATCATCTTCAACGGTCAGCCCGGCACCGGAGAAGGCCCTAAACCCACCCCAAGTGCGCCCGCCTCGTTGCCGCCAATCTATACCGTCAGCGGCGGCGGTAAGTATGAAGGTCTGTTGGAAGCGGGTCAGAAATCTTCTGGGTCGTCTTCGACGAAGAAGACCTATACCGGCCCCGAGGTGTTCGAAGCTGTGGTTGCGGGTATCAATGAGCTGGAATCGCGCGGGTATCTTGGCCCCTATGCCTGCGTGATGGGCAATGGCCTTTTTCAAGCAGTAACAAAGCCGATGGAAAACTCGATGGTGCTGCCCCGCGACAGCATTCTGCCATTTCTGGATGGTCCGTTATTGCGCTCGGGTACCTTGCCTGCAAACAAGGCGGCGCTTGTGTCGCTGCAAGGTGCACCGGTTGAAATCGTTGTACCGTCCGAAATCGGGGTCAAGTACCTGCAGACCTCGGCAGAGGGTGAGCATGTCTTCCGCGTGCAACAGAAATTCCGCCTGCGGATCAAGGAAGAACAGGCTATCTGCACCCTAACCTGCTGACCGGGGGTCTGGTCGTGCGCGAGTTTACAGTCCGCGGTGTCACCCTGCGCTGGTCAGAAACGATCAGCGCCGCTGGTGACAAGCGCGCTTTGATTGAGGCCGGACCGTCCGTGTCGCCTCATGACACAGTGCGGCTGATCTGTTCGCAAGCCGGCGTCCCCGAGCGGGCCATTTGCGGCTGGCCCCTGCACTGCGATCCCAAAACAGGACTTCAGCACTTTGCCGCGATCTTGCCATCCGTGACGCACGACAAGACGCTCAGCTGGCGTCCGGTGTTGACATCCGGGGGCCGTGAGTATGACCCGGGACCTGACACTGCCCCAAAGGCGGCACCAGTGCAGCAGCCAAAGCCTGCGCAGCAGTCACCGGATCTGAATCATATCGCCAAGTTTATTGTCCCCTTCACCACCAACTTCCACCCCTCGGGCGAGACACCGGACGGGGTCTGGCTGCATTTTGCAATCAAAGAAGGCGGAACAGTCGAAGGTCCGCACCTGAAAGGGGTGATAGAGCCGGTTGGAGGTGACTGGATGCGCGTTCGCCCTGACGGCGTGGGGTTGCTCCACGCCAAGGCGCTGATCAAGCCAACCGACGGCGGCGCGCCGATCCTGTTTGAAGATACCGGCGTGTGTGATTTTGGCCCCGATGGCTATGCCGCACTGTTGAAGGGCAACCTGCCAACTTCGGCCCCTGTGCGGCTGGCTCCGCGTTACCTGACCTCAAACCCGCACTATAGCTGGATGAACCGGGTGCAGGGATTTGGCATTGGCGAAGCCAGCCTGTCAGATATCACCCTGCACTTTGACGTCTATTCCGCGAAAGGAACATCAGATGGCTGAAAAGGTTGTCATTCTTGGCGGTGGCGTGGCTGGCATGAGCGCCGCGCACGAACTGATTGAACGCGGGTTCGAGGTTGAGATCCACGAACGCCAGATGATCCCTGGCGGCAAGGCACGCAGTATCCCTGTGATGAAGGGCGAAGGCGATCATGGCTCGAAAGCGAAGCACATCAAGGCGCTTGAAAAATGGGCCGAGATGGACGGGGCCAGCTATCCGCCCGGAGTGAAACGTCCATGGTTGCCGGGCGAGCATGGGTTCCGGTTTTTTCCGAACTTCTATCGGCATATCACTGATACGATGGCCCGTACGCCTTATTATGATAAAGGCACGTGCTTTGATAATCTGGTGCCGACAACTCAGGTTCTGGTCTGTCAGTTCGACAAGCCCGGCATCATTGTACCCGAGCGGTTTCCACGCACTCTCAAGGACGTGGCGGATGCGTTCAAGACGATTGCGTTCGCGCTCTCGCCACGGGACCAAATCGCGTACGAGGATGTTGAACACTTCGTTGCCTGCATGTGGCGGATAGCGACGTCCTGCAAGGAACGCCGGTTTGACGAATATGAGCGGATCGGATGGTGGGATTTCATCGGTGCCGCAGAACGTTCCGAAGCGTATCAGAAATTCCTTGCCATCGGTCTGACCCGTTCACTGGTTGCTGCCAAAGCGACGACTGCCAGCACCAAGACCGTGGGCGACATTGCTGTACAACTGCAACTGGGCATTGCTACGCCTGAACCGCAATGCAACAGGTTGCTGAACGGACCCACCAACTTGGTCTGGATTCAACCCTGGCTGGATTACCTCAAAAGCAAGGGGGTCGTTTACAAGTTCGAGTCAAAGGTGACGGGCATCGAATACCAAAACGGACGGATCACAGGCGCGACGGTTGAACAGGATGGCAAAGAACAGAAAGTCACAGGCGACTGGTTCATCAGTGCCATGCCGATCGAGCGCATCGCGCCACTTCTCACGCCCGAGATGATTGCGGCCGACCCAGCCCTTGCCAAATTGCCACTGCTTGCAAACGACGTGCAGTGGATGAACGGCATACAGTTCTATCTGACCAAAGACGTCACGCTGACCAACGGCCACGTCATCTTCATTGACAGTCAGTGGGCCCTGACCGCCGTGTCGCAGAAACAGTTCTGGTCAGAGATCAACTTCGACAACTGGGCCGAGGGCAAAACCAAAGGCCTGCTGTCGATTGACATCTCGGAATGGGACAAGCCGGGCTTGAACGGAAAGACCGCGCGCAATTGCACCCGGGAAGAGATTGCAAAGGAGGTGTGGGACCAGCTCAAACGCAGCCTCAACGTTGATGGTGAAACCGTTCTGCGGGATGAGGACATGCACTATTGGTTCCTTGATCCTGATATTGTACAGGACCCCGAGGATCCAAAACGCCAAAGCAATGTGGAACCTCTGCTGGTGAACCGCATCAACAGTTGGCGGCTGCGGCCAGACGCTGCCACGCTGATCCCGAATTTCTTTCTGGCATCGGACTATGTGCGCACCTTTACTGACCTTGCCACCATGGAAGGAGCAAATGAGGCTGCGCGCCGTGCGGTCAATGCAATCCTGCAACGCAGCGGTTCGGATGCCGAACCCTGCCAGATCTGGGACCTGCACGAGCCTGATATCCTGAAACCGCTGCGCGCCTATGACTATGCCCGCTACCAAGCCGGCCTGCCCTGGGACAACCGGTATGCAGTCGCGGTCGAGGCCGCCTTGAAAATGGGTCAAGACTCTACAGGAGTTGACCGCGGTGGCGATGGCCCCCTTGCGGTCGTCGGAGAACCGGCTGCAGAATACTCAAAGCCCGGCGGAGTCATCGAAGATCCGGCCATTGCCGAGGTGCTGCGCATGATTTGCCCGCCGAAAGAACTGTTTGATCTGATGGCCAGTTATGAGCCCACCGCAGATCTGCCGATCCCCGGAGACGAGGTGGTCGAAGATGTGGCCTATGATCTGGGCCGCGATAGCGGTCAGTCTGATGTTCAGTCCAGAGTCTTGCCGCTGACGGATGCACCGTTCACCTCTGTCGGACCCGGGCTTGCCCCGACCAGCCCGGAAGAAAGCAAACCCCGCGTGATCATCACGCAGAAGGGTTAACCTCGTGAAACCCGGAACCGCGCATCTGGACCCTGCAGCAAAGCAGGAGTTTCTGAATCAGTTGACCTCTTACGGGGATAGTGCGCGCGAAACGCTATTGGGGCTTTTGCCAACTGGTGAGCCCCAGGCTTATCTCTACGGTCCGATACGAGATTACATCGAAACGTCAGGCAAAGGACTGCGGCCTGCTCTGTTACTGGCCACCTGCGAAGCCTTCGGTGGCAACAAAGAGGAAGCACAGGTGTCCGCAGCTGTGCTTGAGCTTCTGCACAATGCTTTTCTGATCCACGACGATATAGAAGACCAAAGCGATTTCAGGCGCGGGCGCGCATGTATGCACAAGCGGCTTGGGGTCCCTTTGGCCATAAACACGGGCGACGGGATGCAAGCGCTCGCCCTGCGGCTGTTGCGGCAGAACCTGGGTTCGCTTGGGTTGGAAACTGGAATACGCGTGGTGGATGAGTTCGACCATCTGCTCCAGCAATCTATCGAAGGTCAGGCGCTGGAACTGGGTTGGATAAGTGACAACAAGTTGAACGTGGACGCCTCGGACTATCTGCGAATGTGTCTGAAAAAGACCTGCTGGTACAGTTTCATCCACCCCATGCGGATCGGGGCATTGATTGCGCAGCCACAGGATGTCGCATCGGGCGCGCTGAACCTGGATGATTTCAACGCATTCGGCTTCTTTTTGGGGGCTGCGTTTCAGATACAGGATGACGTTCTGAACCTCGTGGGCTCGCAGGACAAATACGGCAAGGAAATCGGCGGCGATATCTATGAGGGCAAACGCACGCTGATGTTGGGGCAGCTTGGCCTGCACGCCGATGAACCGGAACAGAAGCGGCTGGCCGATATGCTGTCAAACCCGCGCGAAAGCCGGTCGACGCATGATGTTGCCTGGGTGCTAGAGCGCATGGACCACTATGGCAGTATCGGCTTTGCACAGGATGCGGCCAACGATCTGCTTGCTTCCGCCCGTCAGGAATTTGCGCAAGTGTTTGCCGGCACCCAAGAGGCCCCGCGTGCATTTTTGGGACAATTCATGGATTACCTCGTGACCCGTCAGGTCTGAGTGCCCGCGACCTCAAACACCACAACGATCGAAGTCTGCTCGGTCCCCATGCAGGCGATCCGGCCGTGATAAGCGCCCGATTCCGTCAAATCGGGTACGGTGACGACAACTGCCACATCAGTGGCCTCTCCGGCGGCCAGCCGAATCTGGGGTGGAAGAACGTTGACCCGGTTCGCAGGCAGTATTTCTCCATCTGGATTGGTCAGATCACCGGGTTCGAATTGCATTTCAACCGTCTCTGCGCCCTCGGGCGCAGCAAAGGACAACAAGATCGTGGCCGTTCCACCAGGGTGGCAGGTTTTGCGACAGGTGAAAGGCCCTTCGAGATGTTTCCGGCTGCCGCGCTCTGTCTCAAGCACTCGGCGCGCGATATCCGAAATCGGTTGCGTGTCCGGCTGCGACGCAATCGGGCTTATGACACGTGCCGGGCTTACATAGGGTTTTCGCTCGAAATAAGGCATGACCTAATGTGCACCTGCGGCGCGGATCAGTAAATGGAAAATCCACCTGCCAAGACGCCAACTCGGCTATTTTCCTTTCCAAACCGGATCGCGTTTTTCGGCAAAGGCGCGGGCACCTTCCAGTTGATCTTCGCTGGCATAAAGAACATCCACACTGCGCAACTGACGCTTTGTGATGCGATTCATCGCATCCTGGAATTTGGCATCCTCGGCATCGCGCACGATTTCCTTGATTGCCGCGTAAACCAATGGCGGCCCCGAAGCCAGAAGGCGGGCCAGTTCCCACGCACGAGCCATGAGTTGATCTGCAGCAACAATCTCGTTCACTAGGCCCCAGCGATTGGCTTCCTCAGCGTCGAACCAACGTCCGGTCAGCAGCAGTTCCATGGCAATGTGATAGGGAATGCGTTTGGGCAGCTTGACGCTGGCCGCATCCGCAACTGTACCTGACCGGATTTCCGGCAGGGCGAATGTGGCATGGTCGGCTGCAAGGATCATGTCAGCCGAAAGGGCCAGTTCCAGCCCGCCACCACAGGCGATACCGTTGACGGCAGCAATCACGGGTTTGTTCAGGTCGCGCAGCTCTTGCAGGCCGCCGAAACCTCCGACGCCATAGTCGCCGTCTACCGCGTCACCGTCAGCGGCGGCTTTCAGGTCCCAGCCAGGGCAAAAGAACTTCTCACCTGCACCGGTCAGAATGGCGACGCGTAGTTCCGGGTCGTCGCGAAACTCGGCAAAAGCCTCGCCCATTCTGCGGCTTGTGACCAGATCGATGGCATTGGCCTTGGGTCGGTCCAGCGTTACCTCAAGGATCGTTCCGTCCCGGCGGGTTTTGATAGGGTCCATTTCTCAGGCCTTTCTTATCAGAGCATCCACGGCAACGGCCTTGTCCGGCGTGCACAGGAGCGGGTTAACTTCGACCTCACCAAGCGTGTCGGCATTTTGCATAACGTAGGCCTGAACAGCCTCGACCGCAGCAATGATCGCATCCATATCAGCCGCTGGTTGGCCGCGATAGCCTGCCAGCAAGGGCGCGATCTTCAGTTGGTCCAGGGCGGCGCAAATGTCTGCGGGCGCGCTGGGTACCAGCAGGGAAACCGTGTCGCGCAGAACTTCGGTCAGCACGCCCCCTGCCCCCAACGTCAGAACAAATCCATGCGCGGGATCACGGACAACGCCGACCAGAAGTTCAGCAACGGTTCCGGTGATCATCTCTTCGATCAGGATGTCTTCGGTGCCGATGTCCGCAGCGACACTGACCACATCTTCGGTTTGGATGCCCAACCGAACGGCGGCGTGTTCGGATTTATGGGCCAACCCAACGCCTTTCACGGCAAAGGGGGCTTCCATGTCCTGCGCTGCCGCACGGGCTTCCGCTGGCCCGCAAACCGTACGGTTTTGCGGGATGCGCAGGCCGCATTCGGCCAGCGCCTGTTTCGACTCGCCTTCGGTCAGGGTATGGTTCGCTTCAACCGTGCCCGGCATCCAGACAGGGTGCGCAGAAGGGGCCGAGACCTGACCCGCCGCGCGGGTGGCCGACAGCGCCTCGCGCAGACCCATGAATGGAACAACGCCTCCCGCCATTAGGCATTGCGCGACGTCTTCAGGTAGTAGTTCAGGCAGCGTTGCAACGATTGCAAACCGAGCGCCGTTATCCTTGCGCACCCTCAACGCTGCTCGGGTTGCGCAGCTCCAGTCGGTGGCGTCGGTGGTCGGATAGTCGACAATTGAGTATGTCAGGTCGATATCCTCGCCCGTCATCCCGGACCATGCCTGTGCCATCGCCTCTTCGTCGCGCCAGATATAGGTGTGATAGTCCAGTGGGTTACTCAGCGCGACCATGGGGCCAAGCGCGTCACGCAGGCGCGCTTTTTTATCATCGCTCAGCCGAGGGAAGGTCAGGCCGGTGCCGATAGCCATGTCTGCGATCAGGCTCGCCTCACCCCCGGAACAACTGATCGAGGCGATGTTGCCGCCGGGGAGTGGCCCATAGCAGTGCAACAGTTTCAGCGTTTCGAGGAAATCAGGCAACGCAGCCAGACGTGGTATGCCCAGCCGGTCCAGAAGTGCCTGTGCGCCCGCATCGCTGCCCGCAAGAGACGCGGTATGCGATATGGTCGCGGACTGCGCCTGTTCCGATGCGCCGACTTTTAAGGCGACCAGTGGGATACCTTTTGCATACGCCTTGGCAGCCAGCGCCTCCCATTCGCGGACGTCCTTGAAGCCTTCGATATGCAGGCCCACGGCTGTGACGCGCGGATCGTCGATCAATGCCGAGGCAATCTCGGCCTGGCTGGTCTGGGCCATGTTTCCGCAAGCGACCATGTAAGCAATTGACAACCCGCGTTTCTGCATTGTCAGGTTGATCGAGATATTCGAGCTTTGCGTCAGGATCGCCACGCCCTTGTCGACCGGCCTCGCCCCGTGCTGGTCCGGCCATAGCAGCGCCCCGTCCAGCGCATTGATGAAGCCATAACAATTCGGGCCAAGGATAGGCATGTCACCGGCCGCAGCAATCAGCTGATCCTGCAAATCCCTACCGCTATCATCTTCTGCAACAGCCTCGGAAAAGCCTGACGCAAAACACACCGCCCCGCCTGCGCACATTCTGGACAAGACATGAACCGCCTCAATCGTGGCGTGGCGGTTGATGCCGATGAAAACTGCATCAGGGGCTTCGGGCAGGTCTTCGATATGGCCAAAGACTCTGTGGCCCGCAATCTCAGAGGCTTTGGGATGCACCGGCCAGATTTGACCTGCATAGCCCATACGTTCAGATTGCAGAATAACCTGCTGACACCAGGCACCACCGCCTATGACAGCGATGGTTTTCGGGCGCAAAAGCCGGGTCAGATCTTTGTTCATTGTCAGGCACCCAAAGGACGAAGAAGATCACGGCTGATGATGTGGCGCTGAATTTCACTGGTGCCGTCCCAAATGCGCTCAACCCGGGCATCGCGCCAGAACCGCTCGATCGGGAAATCATCCATCAGACCCATTCCACCGAAGATCTGCAGCGTGGTATCGGTGACCCGCGCCAGCATTTCCGAAGCATACAGCTTGGCCGAGGCGATCTCGCGGTTCGATGGCAGGTTTTGGTCCAGACGCCACGCGGCGGCCAGGGTCAGCCAGTCGGCAGCGTCGATCTCGGTGATCATGTCAGCGATTTGGAAACCTACACCTTGAAACTTGCCAATGGGCTGGCCGAACTGCTTGCGCTCGGCAGCATAGTTCAGCGCATAGTCAAAACAGCGCCGCGCGCGCCCAACCGAAAACGCCGCAACCGTCAGGCGGGTTGCGTAGAGCCATTCGTTCATTACCGCAAAACCGCCGTCGACCTCGCCCAGAACCTGTGCGTCGGGCAAACGGCAATTGTCGAAATACAGGATATAGTTCTTGTAGCCCTTATGGCTGACCGAGCTATAGCCCTCGCGCACTTCAAACCCCGGGGTGCCACGATCCACAAGGAAGGTGGTGATGCGTTTCTTGGGCCCTTTCGGGGTCTCGTCGACACCGGTCGCGATAAAGACGATAAAGAAATCCGCGTGTTCGGCACCTGAGATGAAGTGTTTCGATCCGTTGACAACCCAATCGCCGCCGTCCCGTGCCGCTTGACATTTCATGCCGCGCACATCCGAACCGGCATCGGGTTCCGTCATCGCCAGGGCGTCCATCTTTTCGCCACGCACCGCTGGCAAAAGGTAGCGTTCGCGCTGCTCATCATTGCAGGCCATCAGGATGTTTTGTGGACGACCAAAGAAATGCGTCAGCGCCATCGAGCCGCGGCCAAGTTCCCGTTCGACCAGGGTGAAATCCAGATGCGACAGGCCTGCGCCGCCGACCTCTTCGGGGAAATTACAGGCATAAAAGCCCAGATCGATGCATTTCTGCTTTATCTCGTTGCCCAGCTCTACCGGGACCGTTCCCGCGCGCTCAACCGCGTCTTCGTGCGGGTAGATTTCGTTTTCAACAAAGCTGCGGACCGTCGAGACGATCATTTCTTGTTCTTCGGACAAACCGAACTGCATGGCGCGTATCCCTTGGATCAGTAGTTGACCCAGAGAACGTCATCCCTCAAGTTCTCGACATGCAGTATTAGGCGATGACTATGCAGGATTCGAAATTTTTGCCAAAGTATTTCAACATTCTGCTCTTCGATGGGTTCTCGAACCATTGTCTTGCGAACATGGTCGAACCCTTGCGGGCAGCCAATAACATGTCGCGGCAAGCGCTTTATGCATGGAGGTTCTGTTCACTTGACGGGGCACCTGTACACAGTTCCAGCGGCCTAAGCGTCACACCGGATGGCGCAATCAAGGATCAGAATGGCGACGTACTGGTGGTTATGCCATCTTATGGCTTCCTGAAACTCGATACCCGGGCGACTGCGCGGGCCATTCTGGCCGCGTCAAAGCGGCATAGACAGGTCGCGGGATTGGACACCGGAAGTTGGCTGCTGGCACGTGCCGGATTGCTGGATGAACGCCGCGCGACCATTCATTGGGATGAGATTTCGCGGTTCGAAGAAAGCTTTCCAGCCGTCGACACAGTGCGTGAAAGATATGTGATTGATGGCAATCGGCTGACCTGTTCCGGGGCGATGGCGGCGTTCGACCTGGCTTCTGCCCTTATTCGCCACGATCATGGCCCGCTTTTGTCCATGGAAGTGGCGCATCTTCTGATGAGCCGCAACGGTCGCGATCCCTATGCTCTGCCGTTGAAATCCGAAGACACATTGGTCAATCGGGCGCTGGACGTGATGCAGGCGAATATTGAAGTGCCGCTATCAATCGCACAGGTTGCGCGACGCATCGGATGCTCGCAAAAGCGGATCGAAACCCGCGTACGGACCGAACTGGAAACCACACCGCAGGCACTGTATCGACGCTTGCGTCTGACGCTTGCGCGCAATCTTGCAGAGAATACGGAACAGTCCATTGCCGAAATCGCCGGGCGTTGTGGATATGAAAACGCCAGCGCGATGACCCGGGCGTTCAAGGCCGAATTCGGTCAAACCCCGACCGCGTTTCGGGCAAGCTGATCCGGTATCCAGGAGGCTCGCGCTCAGACTCGCGCGTCTCGCTTTTCCTGTTCAATCTGGCGACGGACATGGGCGTAATCAAAAATGCCATAGGCCAAGATTACAGCGGATAGCGGCAGAACCGCCATTCCCACCCAGACGAAAACCGAATCCGCATCAGCAAACTGCATCAATCCAAACCCGGTAATCGCCAAGCCCAACGCTGTTTTCACATAGGCCAGCAATGTGCGCCGGTTGGCCAGTTCGGTGCGCAGAAAGGCCAACACCATGTTGTCCAGCGCCCGTCGGGATTTGAGATCAGAAGGAGGAGTTTCGTCATCCATAGCTTATGGATGCGAAATTCGCGGCCGAACTCAAGAAAAATCCTTATAGCATCGCCCGAAGACCCAGCCAGAACGCAATCCAGCACAGAACCAGACTGAGGAGGATGTTTGCGGCCGCCATCAGGATGGTGCGTTCACGGTGCAGTTGCAGGGATTGATAGGCAAAGCTGGAAAAAGTGGTGAAGCCACCACAGAAGCCAAACACCAGGCGGCGTTCCTCTTCCGGTAGAATGTGGGGATCGCCCAGATAACCGACCCACACGCCCAGCAGCAGACAACCCGCCACATTCACGACCAGCGTCGACAGAGGCAACTCATGCACGATCACGCGGTTGAGCATATGCCGGGCGACCGCGCCCAGACCGCCACCAAGGGCAAATGCCGCATGCAGATAGAGATCACTCATTTGCGCGCTCTCCGGCGTGGTACTTACGTCCGATCGCCTCACCCAGAATGGCGGCGGCGAGGCCGAATACGATCTCAAGGATCAGTGCTAAGACCATATATGTGATTTCGGTGTGGTTCAGCCGATCGAGCTCGGCCACGAACGAGGAAAAGGTCGACAATCCACCGCAAAAACCAACTGCACCCAGATGCATGAAATGCGCATGAACCCGGTGCCGTACCGCATAAAGCCAGCCGATGAACAGACAGGCGGCGATATTGATTCCGAACGTCGCAGTCACGAAAGGCACGCCGGGTATCTCAAGCGACAGCACTTCGCGCAGCAGCGACCCAAGCGCGCCGCCGACAAAAACGGCGAGGTACATGAGTGTGCGCTGCAAGCCCGTGGCCCCCTGATCAGAATCGTATCGTTCGACCTATGTGCATACAGGCTTGGGGTTTAAACGCCAATGATCCGCGTATGAAGCCCGGCAAAGGTCAACGGAACGCGCCTTGGATCAGCGCGCCCGTCGATCGTTCAGAACCGCTGAGCCGAGGCGCGCTCCCAATCACTTGCAAACCCCGCAGGAATATCATCGGCCAGCAACCCACCTTCCGGAAGCCGTTCATAGAGGTCCGCATATGTGAACTCTTTTTCATCCGTTGAGCGGCGCAGAATGTCCGAAGGGTGCAAATCCGCCGCCTTTTCGTAGCCCATCGCGCCAAGGATTTCGCGGAAGCTTTCCAGCGTCGCATCGTGAAAGCGATGCACCCTCTGCCGTTTTTGTGGCACATTCACAGCCTTCGCGCGCTCCTGATCCTGAGTGGCAATACCAGTGGGGCAGCGGTTGGTGTTGCAATGCAGCGACTGGATACAGCCCACGGCAAACAGCATCGCACGGGCTGAGTTGCACATATCTGCACCCAGGGCGAGTTTTTCGATCACGTCATAGCCCGTCGCAACCTTGCCCGAACAGATGATGCGAACCTTGTCACGTACGCCAATGCCACGCAGGCAGTTGTCGACAAAGATCAACCCTTCATTCAAGGGCATCCCCAGCCTGTTGGAGTACTCCACTGGCGCAGCACCGGTGCCACCTTCGGCCCCGTCCACGGTGATGAAATCGGGCAAAATTCCAGTGTCCAGCATTGCCTTGCAAATGCTCATGAATTCCGACCGTTTACCGATACACAGCTTGAAGCCCACTGGCTTGCCCTCTGACATATCACGCAGGTGTTGCACGAACTCCATCAGCCCGGTGGGGGTGTCAAAGGCCGAATGAGCGGGGGGTGAGATCACATCTTTATGGGGTTCGACGCCGCGAATTTCGGCGATTTCGTCATCGACCTTGACCGCAGGCAGCACGCCGCCATGCGCAGGTTTTGCACCCTGGCTCAGCTTGATTTCGATGGCTTTGACCACATCCTTGCGGGCTCTTTCGGCAAATTTGTCTTTGTCGAACCCACCTTCGGGCGTGCGGCAGCCAAAATAGCCAGTGCCAATCTGCCAGATGATATCGCCGCCTTCGGCCAGATGGTGCGGGCTTATCCCGCCCTCGCCCGTGTTGTGGGCAAAACCGCCGTCCTTGGCGCCCCCGTTTAAAGCCTTGATCGCAGTATGGCTGAGGGCACCGAAGCTCATGGCAGACACGTTCAGGCGTGATGCATCGTAGGGCTTGGAACATTGCGGGCCGCCCAGCGTGACACGCTTTTCACTTTCTTCCACCTCTTTCGGTGACAACGAGTGATTGGTGCGGTGATAACCCACCTGCGTGATGTCGTACTGGGTGCCAAATGCCTGAGTATCCTGCTGACCCTTGGCACGGGCATAGACCAGACCGCGTGTGATCCGGTTGAAGGGCCGCCCGCTTTCGTTGGTTTCAACAAAATACTGGCGGATTTCGGGGCTTACGAATTCCAGCATGTAACGGAAATGGCCCAGTACCGGATAGTTGTTGAGCACGTTGTGATTGGTCGTCATCAGGTCATAGGCCCCGACTGCGATATAGGGCAGCACGATCACCAGCAGCCACAGCGCTGGGGTCCAGAACCAACCAAGCAGCAAGGTCAGGGGCAGGCCAAAAAAGGCAACCGCGTAGTATAAATTGCGTACAATCATGCGTCTGATCTCCGGTTTCTAACTTGGTTTCTACGCCCCAGCGTCAACGCTGCGCCTTGAGTTCTTTGACCCAATTGTCCCACTGGGCATGGTCACCCTTGGCCAGCAAGATGCCCTCTTTCAGTTTGGACATGCCAAAGCCCCAGGCCATCTTGGTGTCTACATGTGGCGGCATCACCAGTTCACCCGGCGTGACCATGGCATCAATGATGAACGGCTTGGTGCTGGCTTTGGCCTGCGCTACGGCCTCCTTTATGTCAGCGGCATGGTCCACCCGCACACCGTCACCACCGCAGACCTTCGCGTATTCGGCAAAATCGGGGTTCACCAGATCGGTGGCCATCGGGTTCACCGCATAGCCTGCAACCTCCATCTCCATCTTCACAAAGCCCAAGGTCTGGTTGTTGAAGACAATCACCTTGATCGGCCAGTCATAACGCACGGCAGTTACGAAATCCTGCATGGACATGCCAAAGCCGCCGTCGCCACAGAATGTCCAGACCTCACGCGAGGGGTCCAGCGCAGCCGCACCAAGCGCTGAGGGCAAGCCTGAGCCCAGCGAGGAATGGTTGAACGAGCCCACCATGCGCCGCCCGCCCTTCATACGGGTCTGCCGCGCCACCCAGATGGTGCATTCACCGATGTCCATGGCAAAAACCGCATCCTCTGCGGCCTGATTAGAAATCTCGCGGGCGAATAACTGCGGGTGCAGCGGTTCGCTTGCACGTTCGAGGCTGGCCTCCTTATCCTGTCGCGCCAACCACTTGTTGCAGAGCTTGACCTGATGATCGGCGAAGCTGAGGTCTTCATTAGCGGCGATCTGAGGCAACAGTCGGTCCAGCGTTGCACCGACATCCCCCAACAGGCCCGATGCGATAGGTGCGCGGCGGCCCAGATTTTCGACGCTTCGGTCGATCTGAACGATCTTGGCCTTCTCTGGCAGGAACCATTCATAGGGAAAGTCGGTGCCCAGCATCACCAGCACATCACAATCACGCACCGCGTGATAGCCGCCGGGGTTGCCGATCAGACCAGTCATGCCAACCACATTCGGGTCGTCATAGTCAAAGATGTCCTTGCCCTTCAACGTATGCACGAGCGGAGCGTTCAGTTTTTGCGACAGGGCCAGAACCTTATCTTTGGCCTCGCGGCAACCAACGCCAGCAAAAAGTGCCACCTTCTTGCCCGCGTTAATGATCTGCGCCGCGCGGGCGATTTCATCCTCGGGCGGTATCAGTGTTGAGGGCTGTTTCAGAAGTGGATGGAACTGATGCAGGCTGGGCACCTTTTGTTCGGACACATCCATAGGCAGCTCGATCCGCACCACCTCGCGGTTGATGAGCGCCCGTTGCACTGCGATCTGTGCAAGGCGTGGCATCTGATCCGGCGTGTGGATCACCGCCTGATAGTCGCACACATCGTCAAACGCCTTTTCCAGGTTCACTTCCTGATGATAGCCAGTGCCGCGCTCTCGGTGGGCGACCTGGCCAGTGATCGCCACAACACCCGCGCCTTCGCGTTTGGCATTATAGAGCCCATTGATCAAATGCAGTGCGCCGGGTCCAACCGTGCCTGCACAAATGCCGATGCCACCGGTCAGATGCGACTGCGCATAAGCCGCGTAAGCCGCATTTTCCTCATGCCGCATCCCTTTCCACTCGAACCTGTCATCCCCGCGCATGGCTTCGAGAAACGGGTTCAGCGCATCGCCGACCACGCCAAAGATCTGACGCCCGCCTGCATCCGACAATATGTCCAGCAGGACCTCACACACGTTTTTCGCCATGTCTCTCTCTTCTCGTCCCGAATGAATTCAATGGGATATAGCCAACATCGTGTCCCACCTTTTTTCAATAGCCATCCCCAAAAACCAAGATGGATCGCGGAGTCTTCATATCATTTACTGGTCAACTAGACATGACGCCTTGCGCAGGATGCCTTTTCATTCCAGCGCCTAAATCAACGCCGATACCACGACGCAAAAGAAACTATATCAAGTGGATCAAGGCTGGCATCTACAAGGTTGTGAGACAAGATCAATTCGCAAGTGCCGCCATTGCCAACATCCAGCAGCCAAACGACATGCTGCGGTAAGCCCAAGTTGCAGCCCTTCGCTGTGTGCTGTAATCGCCCGTTGTGCTTTCTGTTCGGCATCCAGCTTGCGAGACATGTCAGCAAACGTTACTCTGGCCCCAGGCCGTTCTGAGGCGGCCCCCTGGTCTGCGGAAAGCTGTCATCGGCACCTCTCAGAGAATGAATGAAAACCACATCGGTTTCTCAGCCCGGATTAGCGGACCGTCGGGCAGCGGAGGGAAATCCGATGACCAAATCACTCGATCAACTGCGCCGTGATGCCAAGGCTCTGGGCAAAGCGCTGACTGCGGGCGACAAAGGCGCGCTGCTGCGCGTCCATGGCATTGTTCCGACCCCAAGGAACGGGGTCTACAAACACGCGGATTGTCTGCATATCATCGCACGAGAGACCGGATACGCTTCGTGGCCAGCATTGAAACGCGCTATTGAAATACACGGTATGGATCGCGCACAAAAACAGGGACGGCTGCGTTGGGCGCTTTACAACGGCTCAAACGAGACGATCGCACATCTACTTGCGGACGAGCCGGACCTTGCCGACGGTCAAGTGCCTCTCCTCGTTGCGCTGTACGACGTGTCAGCGATGCGCAGGATCCTGGCGCATGACGCGGACGTCGCGACGCGCGATTATCCACCGCGTCGACCGATGTGCCATCTGGCGTTTTCGAAACATATCAAGGCAGCGCCCGAGAAAGAAGCTGAGATGCTCGCCATGGCGGAGTTACTTGTCGCGCATGGGGCAGATGTGAATGACAGTTTTGCATTCGAACCGGACGCAGAGCACCGCTTGTCGGCGCTCTACGGCGCCATCGGCCACGCTGACAACATGCCGTTGGCCAAATGGTTGTTGGAAAATGGTGCAAATCCCGACGACAATGAATCCCTCTACCACTCCACCGAACTCGGTCATACTGAAGGCCTTCGTTTGCTGTTGAAGCATGGCGCGCATTCCAAGGGCACAAATGCGCTGCCCCGGGCTATTGATTTCAACAACGCCGCTACCGTTCGCTTGTTACTCGAACATGGTGCTGACCCTAATGAAGGCATCAACCCACACCCGTCGGGTGAACCTTCCTTGGTGATCCCCGCCCTGCATCAAGCGGCCCGGCGTTTGGCTTCAGGCGAAATCGCTCAGCTTTTGCTGGACCATGGCGCGAACCCAAATACTGTCAGTCGCGGCCACTCACCCTATGCCTTTGCCCGCATCTTCGGAAACCAGGATGTAGCGGCAGTATTGGAACGGGCGGGCGCGTCCACGCAGCTTTCGTCGACGGAAGAACAGCTTGCGCGCGCAGCGGACGGGAAACCAAATCCGAATGATCGGATCGACATGAGTACATTGTCGGACGAGATGAAATATCTTCTGTGCCGCCTCGTCTGGCGTGAAGGCACGCTGCCTCACATGCAACGCCTGGTCGTGATGGGCTTTGACCCCAATCTTCCGGACGAGATGGGAATGACGCCACTGCACCTTGCCGGCTGGGAGGGGATGTACGACGTTATGTCGTATTTTCTTACTCATGACCCAGACCTTGACCACACAAACGCCTACGGAGGCACACTGTTGTCGACGATCATCCATGGGTCGGAAAACTGCCCGCAAAAAAAGCACCGCGATCACATCGGGTGTGCACGCTTGGCACTAGATAATGGTGTGGCGCTCCCCCGAAAAGCTTCGCAATTTGCAACTGTGCCCGAGATATCCGCCTTTCTTGCTGATTGGGCAGAGTCGCATCCCGAACAAATCGCGGAGCACGGGGTGGTTTGAGGTCAAGATCTGCACCAGACCAACGGTCTGGCGTAGCCAGAAAACTCATCTGTCGATCTTCGTCGGAAGTATCCACCCCAATGGTGCGTGTTGAACTGGTCCAAACGCTTTAAAACCGGTCTTCTCGTAAGCGGCGACAGCAAGAGCTGTGTCGCCAGAAAGGCGCTCCTTCCCAGCTTCGAAGAAATCCTTGAACCAACTGTCGTACAGGCTTTGGGCAATAGAAGTCGCTCACGCGGGGCATACCTGCTGCGATGTGACGTCTCCAAAGCGGGCTTTGGCAATCCACGGTGTCGTCTTGGTTGTTGGGTATCTGGCCTTAGTTCACTTTTTGCGAACCCATCATGCCTATAATCTCTTATCTGTGTTTGATTGAAGGACTAGATTTGGAACCGGAAATTTATGTAGGCATTGTTAGTGCTGAAAATTCAGCTTTCTAGGCGTTTTGCCGACCGAATTCACAAGGTTGAAACGCAACGGTTATTGGTTGGGCGGAGCGAAAGTCAGTTTCCTGTGATTGACACAATCTCTTTCTGGCGCACGTTACGGACTATACATCTGAACCAAATACCACTATCGCCAAGTCTTTCCCGGCATTTGGTGACCCATGCAAGATTTCTCTGCCCTCCCGAAAACCCTATCCATAGCGCTGTCCCAAAAAGGCTATAGCGGCTTGACGCCTGTACAAGAGGCCGTGTCAGACGAAGCGCTGGCAGGAAAAGATCTGCTTGTCTCTGCGCAAACAGGTTCGGGCAAAACCGTGGGCTTCGGGCTGGCAATGGCGGAAGAACTTCTCGATAAGCACGGTCGATTTGACAGACCAGCGGCACCTTTGGCCGTGGTTATCGCACCCACGCGCGAATTGGCCTTGCAAGTTCGGCGAGAGTTCGACTGGCTGTTTGCTGAGGCCGGGATAGTCACTGCATCGGCAGTAGGTGGTATGGATGCGCGCACAGAGCGCAGGACACTCGAGCGCGGTGCACATGTCGTGGTCGCCACGCCTGGGCGGCTGCGCGATCATATCTCACGTGGGGTGATCGACCTGAGCGATCTGCGGACCGTCGTTCTCGACGAAGCCGACGAAATGTTGGACATGGGGTTCGCCGAAGACCTTGAATACATCCTTGATCAAACGCCTAAGAACCGGCGTACCTTGATGTTCTCGGCCACTGTTCCGCGAGGCATCGCCAAGCTTGCCCAGACTTACCAGAAAGAAGATGCGCAGCGGATCAAGGTCGGAAGCACAGAAGCACAGCATTCGGACATTACCTATAGTGCGTTGAACGTGGTCCCGTCGGATATCGAAAAAGCGATCATCAATTTGCTGTGCTATCATGACGTACAGACCGCGATTGTGTTCGCCAATACCCGCTCCATGGTTGCGCGTTTGACCGCGAAATTCTCCAATCGGGGATTTTCTGTCGTCTCACTGTCAGGGGAACTTAGCCAGGCAGAGCGCACCAATGCGATGCAAGCCCTGCGTGACGGGCGCGCGCAGGTCTGCGTTGCAACGGACGTGGCCGCCCGCGGAATTGATCTTCCAGGGTTGGAGTTGGTGATCCATGCCGATCTGCCCTCTAATGCGGAAACTTTGCTGCATCGCTCTGGACGGACAGGCCGTGCCGGACGCAAGGGAACGTCCATTTTGATCGTGCCAGGTCGGCAACGCTCAAAGGCACAACGATTGCTGAAGACAGCCAAGTTGGAGGCCGAATGGGGTACCCCGCCCTCTGCGGATGAGGTGTTTGCGCGGGAAGAGGAACGCATCATTTCCAATCCCGCCCTGGATGAGCCGCCAAGTGCCGAAGAAACGGCTTTTGCGGAACGGCTGCTCAAGGGAAGAACTCCAGAGCAGGTCGCGGCAGCCTATATGCGCCTCTACCGAGAGCGCCACTCAGCACCGGAGATCCTGGGAACGACGCCAGAATCTGGAAAACGCAACACTGATAGGCGCGCGGTGTTTGGGCCAAGCACTTGGTTCTCGCTTTCAATAGGGCGCAAACAACGCGCGGAGCCGCGTTGGCTGCTGCCAATGCTGTGCCGCAACGCGGGTTTATCCAAAGACGCCATCGGCGCAATCCGCGTTCAGTATCAAGAGACCTTTGTCGAGATTGCCAATGATGCTGTGCCCGCAATGAAACAAGAATTGGGGGCCGAGCTCACCATAGAACAAGGCGCGACGCTGACTGAGCTGGCAGGCAAACCAGATTTCGATGCCTCTCCTAAGGGACCGCCAGCGGCACCACATTCATCAGACGACACAGCCAAAAACCGAGGGCCTCGTGCAGGCAAGCCGTCGAAAGCTGCGCGCGTCTCCGAACTTTCCGACCAAGATGCCCAGATTGCGTCCGAGCGCCCAAAGGGCAAAGAAAAATCCGCTGCGCGTACGTCGAATGGACAAACAAGTGAAGGCAAGCCAAAGCAGGACAATGCCCTGCAGGCGCAGCCGAAGCGCGAGCGCGTAAAGGCAAAACCAAAGCCTGCCGCGAGGGATAAGAAGCAACAAAAACAAGACAAGAACGCTTCTGACACATCAAAACCTCTGAAAGCACGAAAGGCGCGTCACAAGGCCAACAACAAAGACGCAAACACGCCGCGTTCAAAAAGCAGAAACGTCAAGGGCGGAGAAGCAAGACCTTTCCGCAAGCCTTCTAAGAGAAATTGAGCGTTCAGATACCTGTCGACAAACCGGTGCGAGAAGATACGTGCTTTGTTTGAAGAAAAGCGATTTGGCGCGATTTTTCGGCCCATAGCGAACATTGAACAGCTAAGCTATTGACGCAGCAGGAGCCCGAAAGCTGCCCTTCAACGAAGACTATGCCGTGGAAGGTTCGAAGGAAGGCCCACATTCAGAATCATGTCCGCGAGGTTGATTTCCCGCGGGGCATGGTCTGGGTCGAGTATGACAACAGAATACTGTTGGAGAGGCCTGCACAGCTCCCATCGGCAAGGCCGAGGCGGCCCTCAGTTCTGTCGCGCTTTTCGGAATGCCCTTGCGGCCAACGCCGACCATTGTTCATTCGGTTTTCATATTGCCCTGCATTGGAACAGATCAGAGAAGCCCGCGCCGTATGGTCTCGGACCATTCCTTCGTCAGAACTTTGGTTTGCGCGCTGCCTTCGGTGGCGCACAATTTGCGGTAAAGATAGAAATTCTCGGTGTCGCAACGCATGGTGCATTCGGTTTCGATCGACACCTGCCAATCGTCCCGTTCGAACGTAAAGCTCCAGGTGGTATCGAACCGCGCGGTGGCGGGGTCGTCGGGATGCACCGTATAACGCATCCGCACATTGCTGCCGACGATCATATCGTGATACGGATCACGCGTCTTTCCATAATCGTCGAAGGTTTCCAGGACCTCGGTCCCGTCGCTGTCTATCGCGCGGTTGGACTGCGATGCGGGCGCGCGCAACTGTTCGGCATCCAGAAGCGGAAAATCCAGCGCCGAGCCAGGCGCGGCGGGGGCGATTTCCTCTTGTATCGCGCGCACGGGCAGCTGCAGCGCGCAGCCCGCCAGATGCAGCGTGACCTGCGCAGCCTGTGGTGCGGGCCAGATAATTGGCCAGTAAGAACCGGACAGGGCCAGCCGCAAGGTGTGACC
>NZ_JBXWQF010000037.1:0-22065 GCF_059612245.1 Ruegeria sp. CDSA079
GTTGTCGGTCCAACGGCGTCAATCGTGTTTGTGGTGTGTCCGATTGTGTTGTCGTTGTTCAGGTCGACGTTATAAAATGCCTCAACATCCACGATATTAGACACGGTGCTGCTGCTGATATACTGGCCGGAGGCATCAGTGAGCCATTCACTGTAGGATCCATCAGTATTTTTCCACAAAACGCGATAGCCACCACTCGACGCTTCGGCGTGTATGGCTTGCCATCCAGCAATCGAGTTTGCTCCGACACCCTGACCGTTGTAAATCAGGCCGATGTTCGCACCACCTGCGTCCAATACATACAGGCCCTGTTTTGCATGTTTGAGCGTCGTTCCCTGGCTGTCGATATCTGACAACTGCATTTCCGTCGGGATACTTGCTCGGGTGTATGCCTGCGCAACATTTGAAAACTCGATCAACTCCACGTCACTCCCGACCGTGAAGGTAACTCGAGACGTTACATCGAGGAAATCGTATGAAGCTCCGTTGCTGATGAACAAGTAGTTGCTAGCGGCGCTGACAAACCTGATAGTGTCCGTTCCAGTTCCGCCGGAAAACGACCCCCCGTTTCGGTTCACAATCGCTATGTCATTGCCCTGATCTCCAAAGACCTGGTCAGATCCAGAACCATATGCCACGTGGATCGTGTCGTTGCCATCACCGCCATAGATCGTGTTATCGTTGGTTCCGTCAGACAGGGAATGAATTGTGTCGTGACCGTGGTTTCCCCGCAGGGTATTCTGGGCAGTGTTCCCCACGATAATATCGTCACCCCAACCGCCCGAAGCATTTTCAATGGTGACGCCATGCGCAATTGTGAAGCCGCCTTTGATACCTGTCGCGTACGACATGATGCCACCGCCAGATGTGCTATAGTCCAGCGTCGCAGGCCTTAAGTCTATATAGGCGTTGGCGCCGCCAATGTGCTGAATGGTATCGTTGCCGCCTGCGTCCCAAATCGCCATGTAGCCTGTTCCCGCTACGTTGGCCGAAGGCAACGTGTAAACATCGTTGCCGGTCTTATAAGACATGTTCGCGCCGTACATTGCCTGTAGTGCTGCGATATCAAGCGCACCTAACCCGGTGGAGCCGCCATAAGTTGCATTAACAGACAGGCTTCCGTTTTGCGAGGTCCACCCGTCATTGTAAGACATCACGGTATACACGCCCTGATTGAGGTTGCCGACCCCAAATGAGTTGAAGGCCGAAGTCACACCGCTCATCTCGGTTGTTCCCAAGCTGGTATCGTGTGGGTGACCAAGGCCTAATGCGTGGCCCAACTCATGGATTAGCGTGGTAAAGAAAAACCCGCCCGGATCGCCATTGCCGCCCAGACCTGCGGTAGCAGACCAATAGGCAGTATTGAAAGCGCCTTCAGATGGCCTCGAAGAGGGCGTGTAGTGGTAGCCAAGGGTATTTGCGCTGGAAAAAAAAGAGCCGGGGGCGATGACTTCGACAAGATCGGCGTTGCCACCACTGGTTTCGACAAAATCTATGTTGGCTACCGCTTCAATCGCAGCCAGAGCCTTGCGAAACTCAGCTTTGTATGCCGAGGTCCAAGCCTGTGATCCGTTTTTGGTTCCGAACTTATAGGTGATAACGGTCACGGTTGATGGATCACCGTCCCCATACGCATTGCCACCTTGAATCGCGCTGGTGGGAGAGCTTGAGGGAGGTTTTGGTATCGCGGTCACGCTAGCCATATTGCTGCCTTGAAATTAGTCGATTCTTTTCGCGCTATAGTTGCTTGCTCAAGATGTTTTTATTGTGGCAAGCCCAAAGAAAGTCCATGAAAACCAACACTCTACGAAACAGTTACAAATACGATCTTTCTCAATTGAGCTAGTGTTGCAGGAACACAATCGGCACGAAAGAACAGTCCATGTCAATCAGCCAAGGACATTGTTTTGCGAGACGCCTGTTTCACGCAATTGTGAACTCGGCCAAGGACGAAGCCATGCCGTACCTTGATGTGCGCTAAATCGACCCTGTGCGCGATACCAAATCCGCATTCCTGCCGATTGTTTGGGAAGGAGCCGCATCGCGCCTCCTACAGCGCCTTTTCCCGAAACACTTATATCGGTGCCGGTTTTTCACACGCTGGTTTAGCATGATGAAGGTTCGATAATGCGCAGATGCACCGGCGTTGGTATAGATTGTGGGGCGTCGCTCGCCGTTTGATCAAACGCTTGTCCGGACGTTATGAAAATACCGGAATTGTGCAGTTGGTAGTTAACTGTTCTTTTGCTTTGTAGGTTTTCGGCAGCGAAAAAGCTTCAGTTGTTTTAAGGCATACGGTTAGAGGCGCCAATAGTCCTAAACAATCATCTGTTGCAACCAAGTTGAAATGTCACTGGTTGTGCAAAGTAGAAATGTCCCAGGTGTAGAGGAACGGTAGCGAAGCCTGCCAGAGTGGAGACCTCCAACATCGGAGCTCTGGCCGGCTGCGCAGGCCTGCTTGCATTTCCGGTCTGCGAGGGAATTCCAGCCGGTGCTTCGGCGCAGATGACCTCGACGTTTAGCTCCGCCAGTGCGCGGCCGAATAGTGTCATGCCAGTCATATTTTTGTTGGGCTTGGGAACTCGAAAGACGGTGTGTTTGTCACTGTAGAAAGCGACGGGACGTCCATGCTTAAGCAGATAGCGCTCCAAGGCTTCGAAGTAGCTGAACGTGCTTTCGGAAGTCACAAATCGCAGCTCCATCAACGTGCTGGTCGCGTCATCAGTGAAGACGAGCAGGGTGCAGGGGTCGCTTCGATCCTCGAACCATCGGTGATCCGAACCATCAATCTGCATCAACTCGCCATAGCATTCACGGCGCAAACGCGGCTGGTGGAAGGTCCGTCGCTGCTTGCGCGACAGCCAAATCCCTTCTTCGACCATCCATTTGAGCAATGTCTCGCGTGAGACCTTGAACCCGCGATGTTAGGCAAAATTCTCAGCGGCCAACGTCGGCCCGAAATCCGCATAGCTTTCTTTGATCAACGCCAAGGCATAGTCGCGCTTTGCCTTGTGAATCCGATTGTTCGGAGGTTTGCCGCGCGCCTTGTGCCGGATCGCAGCTGCTCCATCCGCGCGATATCGCTTCAACAGCCGACACACTTGGCGCCCTGTCAGATCCAGCAGGTTCGCCGTATTATCAACTGTCAGCCGGCCATCATCGACCTGCGCCAACACCTCTACGCGGTTCAACTCACGCTCGCTCATCATCACCCAACCCATGTCCGCTCGCCCTCAATGACTTTTGAGGGTAGTGTGACATTCTTGAATTGCTCTTGGGTGACGTTTTTGCTTTGCGGCTACAGTTTAAAAACGCTCATAATCAACATTATGTTAAAGAAAGAGTGCCGACAATCAGCCTAGGAAACCGTCGTGCTGAGGGACCAGATCACTTTAGTATCTGCTCGTCAGTGAAAGCGGTCGTTTTCTTCTGACCGGCCTAGGCATGAAACACAATCCGCCATTGCCGCGAGAACTGGATAATGGGAGTGCATTCCGTAGTTACTCGCCCGGAGGAGACCGTGGGTGCAAAAATCGAACGGCTGTTGTGTCTCCACTCAATCCGACAACAAAGCGATGATCATATCGGTCTCGGGTCTTCGGCGCGATTGCGGTGGCACTCGGACCATTAGGGAAAGACCTGTTGGGCAGGGTTGCGCACGTGCAACCGCCAACGCATGGGATGTCAGAGCCTCTTCGAGCAGACACAGATGCCCCATCAACACGCCTGCCCCGGCCTTGGCCTCTTCGACTGCAAGACTATATAGCGAGAACTGCGGGCCTGCTTTGGCATCAGTCAGGCGGTTTCCTGTACTGATTGACCACGTGACCCAATCGTCTTTCCAGACCTGATCATGCAACAACGGGATATCCTGAAAACCGCTGACGCTCTGCACACGATCCAAAAGCGTCGGTACACAGACCGGAACGATGATGTCCTCACAAACGGCGATCTGGTCCGGCGACCCGTCCGGCGCGGCAAAGAAGATCGACAGATCGAACAACTCGCGCGACAGGCTTGGTGGGGTTTCCATCGCGGTGACCGAAAAGGCGATGTCGGGAAACTGCGCTCTGATTCTGCGCAGCCGTTTCGGGAGCCAGAGTTGGGCAACAGCAGGCAGGGCTGCGATGTGAAAATCGGCCTTGGGTTTGAGATTGCGTAGAGCGTGGGCAGCATCGGCGAGTTCGTCAAAGGCCGCTGAAAACCCATCGACCAGAGACTGTCCTTCGGGCGTCAGGTCGACCCCCTGCGCGTTGCGGCGAAACAGCGGTGTACCAGCCCACCCTTCCAGCGCTTTGATATGTTGTGAAATCGCGCCAGGCGTGACGTTTAACTCTTCTGCCGCCGCCACGAAGCTGACGTGCCGGGCCGCGGCTTCAAACGCGCGCATTGCGTTCAACGGGGGACCTTTGGGACGTTTGGGAGCGACGCTCATTGAATTAGCCGTAGTTTTTCTACGCCAAGAAATAACAATTCTGCTTTGCGATGTCACGCGGCAGTCGTCAGACTGAAGCAAACAGGAGGATTTCATATGACACTTGCACACAGAGACTGGGTGCCTGCCCACTGCGAAGCCCGGGTTCAGGACATCGTTGCACAAGCTGCATCGGCAACGTCTTGGGAACTGTTGGCCCAGATTACACATCTGGCGGAAGAAAACCGCCGTATCCATGAGGCCGAGTGCTTTAACCTGAACCCGGCGACAAATGTGATGAATCCCAGGGCCGAGGCGCTTTTGTCTTCGGGCATCGGGTCGCGCCCCTCGCTGGGATATCCGGGCGACAAATATGAAATGGGACTGGAGGCGATTGAAGTGATCGAGGTCATCGCAGCCGAGCTGTGTGCCGAGGTGTTTGATGCCAAGTTTGCCGAGGTGCGGGTGCCGTCGGGCGCAATTGCCAACCTCTATGGCTTCATGGCGACCTGCAGGCCAGGCGACACGATCATCGCACCGCCCGCATCGATTGGCGGGCACGTGACCCATCATCTGGCGGGTTGCGCCGGGCTTTTCGGGTTGCGCAGTATCGAGGCTCCGGTCAACGCGGACGGTTATACCGTCGATCTGGATCAATTACGCAGTCTTGCGAAGGCGGAGTGTCCCAAATTGATCACGATTGGTGGCAGCCTAAATCTATTTGAGCATCCCGTGGCTCAGGTGCGTGCCATCGCGGATGAAGTCGGGGCCAAGGTCATGTTCGACGCTGCCCATCAATGCGGCATCATCGCCGGGCGGGCGTGGTCCAACCCGCTGAAGGAAGGCGCGCATTTCATGACCATGAGCACCTACAAAAGCCTTGGCGGGCCTGCGGGGGGGCTGATCGTATCAAATGATATCGACATCGCTAAATCGCTGGATGCCATCGCCTTCCCCGGCATGACCGCAAATTTCGATGCGGCCAAGACCGCCGCACTGGCAGTCACAATGCTGGATTGGAAGGATTTTGGTGCGGCCTATGCCAAAGAGATGATCGATATGTCAAGAACACTGGCTCAGGCGTTGGACGCATTGGGCGTACCGGTTTTTTCCGGCGCAGGCGGATTCACTGACTCGCACCAGTTTGCCGTTCTTGCAGTGCCTTACGGTGGCGCCCAGGCAGCTTCCAAACAACTGCGTCAGAACGGCTTTCTGGCGTGTGGAATCGGTTTACCCGTCGCTCCGGTGGACGGTGACATGAACGGCCTTCGGATCGGCACACCGGAACTGGTCCGTTGGGGCATGACCACGGCTGATGCTGATCGCTTGGCCGAGTTGATCAAGCGCGGTCTGAGTGCCGAAAATATTCTGCCCGAGGTTTCGGCCTGGCGCACTGAATTTAACAGGCTGCATTTCGTGAATGCGTGACTGAAACGGTCTGTTGTACCATCGTTCTGGATTGCAGCGTTGTTGCGCTTAGCGGTCTTCAACGACGGCTGTGTGACCCTATAACGTTGGCCTTGCCATCATTTTGCAGGCGGTTGCCAGTGAAGCGTTACAAGCGACTACTTAGATCGGAGGAATATTGACAGCGCAGAGAGGCATTGGAGAATGCCCGAGAGGATCGACTCTGCAACCCTTTAAAATCAGACGCTTACACATATTGTTGGTGCGGGTGGAGGGACTTGAACCCCCAGCCCCGAGGCCCGTGAAAACAAGGCCTTAAACGGATGCTATTGGTCTCCGAAATGCCTCTCGTGGTGCCGGGGCGGAGAGATGGCAAAAATTCACTGAGTATTGGCAGATATTCGCATGCTTGGTGCGGTTGAAATACCCATGTAACGATCAGGGAGTTTCAGACAGAAAAGGAGTGAAAAAATGACCATTAAGCATTGGCTGGTACTGGCGTCCTTCTTTGTACTGGTCGGAGTTACATACGCATTGGGCGGTCCGTTCATCGCCGTCATGGTTTTTTGGGGCGTTGTCCTAACCAGTATGTTGCCTCTCGGAAAGAGTGTAGACCGCCAATCTGCAGTAGAAATTCAAAACAACAGCTCCCTGCGAGCTGATGCACATACAAAAGTGTAAAAATACTGTTCTGTCGGGCATCGGCATATCCTGGTGCCCGCTTACTAAAGTTGTTGCTATCTGAACTTGACCCAATCATCGAATGTTCTACTAATGCTCCCATGCGGAGCTGGCCCCGAACCATCCCTTTCGATCTTAAATGTAAGCTGGAACAGCTGCGTGAGTACCGCAGCGCTCCGTCCCTGCAAGATGATTGGGGTGCAGTGTTTGAATGGCTTAACGATCACGGAGTGGAACCGCTCGACCACCCGTTACCGACCGAACCAGAACAAAGTGGGCCGGTCGGTCATTTTTAGGTCAGTTGGTTTGGATTTCTTCAGCTTCCGCTTTACGGAAAACCATAAGCGTTACAAACAGTCCTCCAATCAACAGCATGTGACCGACCGCAGAAACACCAAATACAAAATAGCTGCCAACCATTAGTGAAAAGATTGCACTCCACATCCATGCTAATAGTTGCATTAGCATGTGAGCCGTTGGCAAAGAGTACTTTTTCAACGGGTTTTTGGTTTCATCCATCACCGAAGCCCAGGATGATTTTACGTCGAAACTTTTGGTCATGACTTATCTCCCTTCTATAAGGGGTACGGGTCGAAACTCGCTTCGGACCAAAAAACAAATGCCGTGACGTTTGCGGCGGAGTGCTTAGCCCACCAAAAATAACGCCGCATCAAGACGGGGCCAGTCAGTCCACGAAGGGTTTCAGTGGGAAGCTGAAACCATAATAAATACGCACCGTGCTGAAAGCTGGATTAAAAACTGCACCCCGCACGAAGGCGAGGTGCAGCCACTCACGAGACGATTCCGAATTGGGGACGCGAAATCATACAATTTACGGAGAGTGTTAGAGTTTGGATCAAATTGCCCGTACCGCAGTTCAGAGGCAGCGAACCAAAGTACGGGCATAGCCCAATTGAAAATAGACCGGACATACCTAGACTCGGCTCATCGTTGTTGGTGGATTAGATAGGTTCGACGAAAGCGTGCTGTTGAGCAACTCAACACGAAGATCGGCTACCAACTAAACTAAGAATGTAGATGCTGCTGTGGTGCAGATAAAACTAGCCGCCCCGAACAGGTTGACCCTCAATCTAAGGTATTAACTGACTGTGTTTTTGGGCATCGGCCTGCCCTGTTGCCCATCTGTTCATCCCAGTCAGTTCCCACTTAGATCAACGATGGGGTGCCGCTAAGTTTTATGGCCGAGACAAACCCTTCTCGTCTTTCCGCACGGTCAACCCAGCATCGCCAACCCGCCTGATGCCGATGCAGCGAAAATCACATTGATCGCTCGACCTTGCCTCGGCATTTCCTGCGGCAGCGCAGAACAATTTTTCCAAACCGGACATTCAAATCGCGGAAACGGGCCGAAACCCAATCCGGCCATTCGCTGCGCTCCCGTTCTATGTCTCACATGCGGACGAAACGGACATTCCGTGCTACTGTATGTGGTCGTCATTTTCCTGCAAGTGACGACCTGAGCAGACCTGCCAACCGTTCGCCGGGTAGCAGAAAGCTGTAACAGAAATCACATTATTTGCATGTGATCTGTCCCCAAAACAGAAGAAACTGCACCCAACGTTTATCGGGAGCCGTGTTATTTAAACAGGAGGGTCTTTGGGAAGTCAGGCGTGTCCACCGCCGATCAAGCCGATACCCGAAGTCAGACCGAACCAAGCTTTAACCCGCAGACCGACCGCCTTGATGATTCCCATAGCCTGGATCCCGTGGGCGACAAGTGTTCCTTCCATTTCACCTTCAAAATTGGTGGTGTAGGATTGGACGATGCAACCGCTACCTGGCACCAAAAGTTCGCGGTGTTCTGGGTGCACTAGATCGAGATGCACAACGATCTGACCCCGTTTCGCCTTTTCACTGGGCTCGATCAGGCGACCGCTAGGCGCTAGCTGACCCGAAGAAATCTGCTCCTGAATACGTACGATCCTTGCAGGAAGAACGGTGTTGCGCATCGAGATGTTGAAGTTACTTTCGCATGCCACCTCTGCGGCCATACCTTTGTACAGTTCGGTGCGAGAAACCTGTGAGAAACCGGCTACGATACGTCCTTTCTCTACATCTTTTCGGTCTGGTACGATCAGCATGGCGGGACTCATTGCAGCTTGCGCTGCGCGTGACCCAACGTTTAGGGTGACTTGTTCAACTACACCGTCGACAGAGCTGAGAGTCAGAGTCTTTGACAGCTCCACTTGAGCCTGCTTCAACGATGCACGCGCTGATGCAAGTTGGGCGGGCAGAACAGCAGTTGCCTGAACTTGTGCCACACCAAGTTGCGTTTCAGAAGCCTCAACCTCTGCTTCTCGAGTGCTCAAGGTCGCCTGCGCGCGTTCCAGTTGGCTTACTTGAAATGCCGCAGAGTCTTTTGCTCGAAGCGCCTCGTGGTCCATAAGCACCAACTCGGCCTGTTCTCTGGCGGTGATCGCGGCATCCAGAACGGCCTGCGCGGTCTGGACTTGCAACTCAGCTGCCAGTTTCGCGCTTTCAATCTCTTCAACTTTGCGCATCGAGAGATCTACAGCGGCTTGTTCCGACGCATTCTCGACGGCAAACAGTGGATCGCCCGGTTCAACATGATCTCCACCCTTTACGTAGATATCGGTCACTGTTCCGCCGTTCTCAGCAACAACCGGAACAGTTCTAAAGGGCACAAGGCCAGTGTAGGACTTGGGATAATAGTAGAATACAGCAAAGAACACGATCAGGGCCAGGACGAACCACATAAACAGCGCACGGTGAACATTGTACAGGGTGACTGGCAGCCCGCGCCATTTCAGATAGATCACGCGCAGGACAAACGGAAAAGATGTGACGAGCAGCTCAATCATTTTACCAACTCCTTTTTCGAAGGACGCCACCACAACATGAAGTCGCGAGCGATTGCTGTTAGGATTAGGGCGCCCGGCAGTAGACTGCTGAAGTGGCTAAGGGCAGGCATCAGCTCATAAGCCAAGGCTACGGTAAGCATCGTCGGAATAGTTGTACGCAGAGGAGTGCCGATTGATTTGTGTTCGGTGTAACGTTCAAAGCGTGCATAGAGGTGTACGACCAGCAAGATCGCAAGGGCGAGAACGACCAAGCCGACCCACGCGTAGGTGTCGGTTTGATTTGGCGCGACCCACCATCTGGGATCGCCGCCAGCGGCAAAGGCAGGAGTTGAGATGAGGCCAAGTATTGGCGCCATCAGGAACGCTAGTGGTTTCATAATTCAGGTCCTTTTATTTGCGCAGCCAAGCTGCGCGTGTAGATTTCGGTGTCTTGAGAACGTCAATTCTCGGTTGGTTGTTGTGCGGGTTCTGAGGGCTGTTCCTGCGGGGCATAGGGGGGATCCCAACGACGCCCGTTCGGTGTTTTCTCACCAAGTGGCGAAGTGTGCAGACCGTGGATGTGTTCCCCGGACCACTCTCGTTTGGCGGAGTTTTGGATTGCCTTCATTACGCGGTAGTACCTTGCGAAGTAGATCATGGTAGTTTCCTTTCTGATGACCGGGACCTAACCGTCATCGGGCCTGCGATCCTGAGGGTTCTGGACATTTGTTGTTGGCTTCTGGACAATTGCAGTGACTGCAGGGAGTTGCGTGCAATTCAGGGGAGGACGCAAAAGTGCCACGCATCAGCGCTTACAGACTGCAAAACGTCGGGCTGCGTTACTCGCAAGAACCCGGCGCGTGCATTCCGTTTCCTGAAGTCTTGGAAATGGCAGGGGCACCAATTGATATTGGCGGCAGCCCCGACGCCACTGTCGAGTTGCTGCATGAGGCGGGCGCAGTTGAAACTGCGTGCCGGGTTCTGGAAGATAAAACCTTTGCTGCTCGCGTGGGGCTATCAGCGCAGGGTCCCGGGACACTTCTGGCTTACATCGTCCGGGCAGCCGAAACGGTGGAAGACGCGCTGGCTTTGACGCAGCGCTTTTATGCAATTCAAGACCCTGACCTGCGCCTCGACGTCGTGGGTGCACCTGATGAGCCAAAGATCACTCTGGAGAGCAGTGTAATCCCGGCGCATCAATATCCTCGCCATCGCGAAATGCTGATATTCGGCCTTTATAAGCGCGTTCAACAAATCACCTCTGGCGGGCTTTCCCCGATCTCTGTCGAGTTGGAAACGGACGATGCCGAGCACTGCCGACTGCTGGCGGACTTGGCGGGATGTGAAGTCTTAGGCTTCAAGTCCGGATACGCCTTGGCGCTGCCTTCAAACGGCATGAGTTTTCGGATACCAACGGCAGACCCCACCTTATTGGGGCATTTACGTAGGCACGGGGAAGAGCAACTGAAGGCTCAGCCTGATGCAGTCCGCAGTCTGTCCGACCGCATTGTGGACATGCTCGGGGAGCGTCTTCCCGGGCCGATACCAAACGGCGACGATATAGCCGGAGAGCTTGGACTAACGCGGCGCACTATGACCCGGCATCTGTCGGCTGAGGGAACAAGTTTTAAGGCACTACTGGAAGGGGTGTTGTGCGACCTGTCCAAGCGGATGCTTCGTAGCGGCGAGGGTGTCGCTCGCGTGGCATTCATGCTTGGGTTCGCGGATCAGGCCGCCTTTTCAGTGGCATTCAAGCGATGGACGGGTGAAACGCCCGCTAGGTTCCGCAAAGCTGGCCGCTAGTAGCCCTTCCTCCTGCAGCGTGCGGGAGTGGAAGATGTCCAAGATCCACAAAACCTTGTCCCGCTTCCAAAAGAAAGCAGGCCATCGGGTCACCTAGTTCAATGGCACACAGCAGCCGCAATGGTTGCTGACCCAGAACAAGGATGAACCCTATGAAGACCTCGAAAAAATTCTTTATCGCCCCGATCTCAGGCGCCCTTCTGATCACCATGGCTGCTACAGCCCATGCTGACTACGTCACCGACAAAGCGATCAAAGGCGCAGTTGTCGGCGCTACTGTCGCCGGTATCGCAGGCGAAAGCATCGTTGGTGGCGCGGCCGCCGGCGCCGCAGTTGGCGCTGTGGGCGGTGCGATCCAGAAGGACAATTTCGAAGACGCGCAGGACGAAGCACAAGAGCGCCGTGACGATTTCAAAGAAGACCGCAGGGATTGGAAAGACTGAAACTCGACCGCCAGCACAACAAAAAAGGAGGAAGCAAAGCCCAACAAACCTGACTGGTCAGCACAAGCTCCCTTGAATATGCACCGTTAGCATCCAGACGCAACTTGGCTGACCAACCCCCACACAGAACTCGCACAGTTTCTGATAGGTTGCCATCCAGCTCATAAACGAGCCGGGTGGCAACTTTGTTTTGAGCCCTCGAACGCAACGCGTTTCCTGAAGGCGCGGGTTCAAATTTCAACCTCAGCCCCACCCAACGCGACCCGGGTTTTGTCCAAAACCCAAAAACAACCGTCCAGAACCCAAAGGACTGAAACAGGCAACGACCCCAAATCTGGCTCATCCGAACGACATCGGCGGGCCGGCAACAGACGCAACTCTGGTGAATGCCGCGCTTTGCAATCCAACGCCAAAGGAAACGGCAATGAACCTACTTGCAAACTTCGACGCAGAGACCCTGGCACGCATTCAGTTTGCCTTTACTGTGTCGTTTCACATCATCTTCCCAGCCTTCTCAATCGGCTTGGCAAGCTTCTTGGCCGTTCTCAATGGCCTTTGGCTATGGCGCAGCGACAGGACTTACCTCAACCTGTTCAACTACTGGAAAAAGATTTTCGCAGTTGGTTTTGCAATGGGTGTCGTGTCGGGCATCGTGATGTCGTACCAATTCGGCACGAACTGGAGCACATTCTCGGATACCGCAGGCCCTGTAATCGGGCCCTTGATGGCATACGAGGTCATGACAGCCTTCTTTCTTGAGGCAGGTTTCCTCGGCATTATGCTTTTCGGTCGCGAACGCGTCGGTCCCAGTTTGCACATGATGGCTACAGGGATGGTCGCTCTTGGCACTCTGATATCGGCTACGTGGATTTTGTCGGTCAATTCTTGGATGCAGACCCCGGCTGGGTTAGACATCAACGAGCTGGGGCAATTCATTCCCGTTAACTGGTGGGAGATCGTCTTCAGTCCGTCCTTCCCCTACCGCCTGATACACATGGTTCTTGCCGCTTACCTCACCACTGCTTTCGTGGTGGCCGGGGTTGCTGCCTGGCACTTGCTACGCCGCAATCGCACGGCTGAGGTTACCCGAATGTTCTCGATGGCAATGTGGATGGCCGTTCTTGTCACCCCTCTGCAAATCGTTGCCGGCGACCTTCATGGTTTGAACACGCTGGAACATCAGCCTCAGAAAGTGATGGCGATGGAAGGTCACTTTAACAGCCATCCCGAAGGTGCACCGCTGATCCTTTTTGGCATTCCGAACGAGGATGAAAAGCGTGTGGACTATGCCATCGAAATCCCGAAACTATCATCCCTGATCCTGAAACATGACCTAAACGCGCCGCTTGACGGGCTGGACACTATCCCTGACGACGAAGAACCCCCGGTCGCGATCGTGTTCTACAGCTTCCGCATCATGCTCGCTATCGGTTTCGCCATGCTGAGCGTCGGCTTGTGGTCGCTTATTCAGCGCGTTCGCGGCCGCCTCAACGAAGATCGCTGGTTGCACCGGACCTCCGTTCTGTTGGCGCCCAGCGGGTTTGTGGCGGTACTGGCCGGTTGGATCACCACCGAAGTGGGGCGCCAGCCGTACACAGTGTACGGGCTGTTGCGGACGTCGGACTCCCTTTCACAAGTGGATGGGCCCGCTGTCGCAGCGTCTCTGGTTGCCTTCATCGTCGTGTATTTCGCCGTGTTCGGAGCAGGCACGTTCTACATGCTGCGCCTCATGGGAAAACCACCTGTCGGAGGTATCCAGCAAAGTCACAAACCCATCGAAATCTCTACCTTGGCGGAGGCAGCCTAATGCTTGAACTTTCGACAATCTGGGCAGGTATCATTGCCTTTACCGTTCTGACTTATGTTATTCTGGACGGTTTCGACCTTGGAATTGGGATCCTATTTCCATTCGCGAAAACCGACAAAGATCGCGATGTCATGATGAACTCGGTAACGCCTGTATGGGACGGTAACGAGACCTGGCTGGTCATGGGCGGCGGAGGTTTGTTTGCTGTTTTCCCGTTGGCTTATTCCGTGGTGATGCCAGCTATCTATTTGCCCGTTATCGTGATGCTTCTTGCACTTGTCTTCCGCGGTGTTGCCTTCGAATACCGCTGGCGAACCGTGCGCGGGCGCTGGCTGTGGGATGTCGCGTTTCACGGTGGTTCAACCGTGGCTGCCTTCTGCCAAGGCGTCACGCTTGGCGCGCTGGTCCAGGGTATCCCGGTCGAAGATCGGCTGTATGCAGGTGGACAGTGGGATTGGTTGACGCCGTTCTCTGTCATGACGGGTGTGGCCTTGGTGATCGGATACGCATTGCTGGGAGCGACCTGGCTCAATATGAAAACCACGGGCGAGATACAGCGCCGGATGCGTTCTTATGCCCGCCCGCTGATGCTGATGACGCTTACGTCGATCGGTCCGGTCAGTCTTTTGACCCCATTCCAAGACCCGATCTATCTGATCAGATGGTTTTCCTGGCCCGGTGTTGTTTTCTCTGTGCTAGTGTCGGCTATCGTTGCTGTCATTGCATGGATGCTTGATCGCAGCCTGAGGGAACAGCGAGACTATCAACCCTTCTTCTGCGCCGTTGCTTTGTTCGTCGTCTGCTTCATCGGCATTGTGATCAGCTTCTATCCCTATATGCTACCCCCAAGCCTCACGATTGCTGAAGCCGCAGCGCCAGACAGCAGTTTGGCCTTTGCTCTGGTCGGAGCTGTCATTCTGCTGCCTGTGATCCTGGCTTACACCACCTACACATACTGGGTTTTCCGCGGGAAGATCGATCCAGAGGAGAGCTACCATTGAAACTGCTAAAGCAAGTTTTCTGGTTCGGCGCAATCTGGTTTGGCAGCGTCTTGTGCCTTGCTACTGTCGCTTACGCAATCAGGTTGTTCATCACCTGAAATCGCAAAGATACCAATGCTCGCGCGTCGGCATGTCCAGCTCGCGCAAACATTAGTCCAAGCGCAGAAAGAAACCCCGTTCCAGCTTACCAGATTCCCAATAACACGCGGCTTGCTGGGTCGTCTCATTTTTAATAATTCAAGGGGGCTGTGATGCTTTCTCGTCCAAAATCAATATCCGTGCAGTGGGATCAGATCGATCCGGCTCTGCCAACTCCACCTCAGCAAAAGAAACGTGGCGCTAGCCGCTCGTCTAGCATGTTGCCAAAGTTGCTAACTGGGCTTCTTGCTGCAGGGTTTGCGACCTTCGTTCTGTTGCCCTTCACCTCGGCCCTTACGGGAACTGCCACGAAAGACCTCTCCCCTGTTGTGGACATGTTACTCGCCCTGCTCTCTGCGCTTGTCGTTTTTGCTTCCACAGCCGCAATAGTACTGAAAGGGTCAACACTGCGGGCCGTCCTTGGGCGAGGATTGGCCTCCCTCGGCGCAGCGCTAATTATTTCGCCAGTGGGGATCGCGGTCCTGTTCGCACTATACCTACAAGACTGGGTATCAGTCGTAGCAGACACGTCTATCGAACAGGCGGGAAGAACAGCGGCATCCCTGTTTGGCGGTCTATTCGCCGTCAATGCCCTCGCAATCGGGTTGGCATTGGGATTTCTATCTTTTCTACTTGGGTTTAGCCTAATGCAAAGTCGTGCAAAGCCAATTGTTTCGCCTTAGGCGGGTGAACTTCCGTTTTGGACTCGAAGTGGTCATTCGCAGTTTTTTCCTAAGCGACCGCTTTGCGGACAAAGCGGCCTTTGGTTCTCCAAACAAATCGGTCATTTTTGGTTTTAGACTAGGCGGTTGTGTAGAGTGACAGGATTACTTGTCTTCTCTTCCGTAAGCTCAATATCTCAATTGGCACCCTCATTGGATGCTGAGGAGGCCGCTACCAATCGAATTCCCATCATATCTTTAGGTCCAGGCGCGGTTTCCAAAAAGGGCGGAAGAGTTCAATCTTGGGGCATCGGTTCATCACGACTTTAAGGCCCGCCGCTTCTGCGAGTTGCGCTGCTTTGTCGTCGTACACACCGATTTGACCCCAAAGAACTTTTGCCCCGATTGCGATAGCCTTCTCGGCAAAGGCATATAACTCTTCCTTCGGGCGGAAAACGTCTACCATATCAACATGTTTGTCGATCTCTTCCAGTGAGTGGTAGACTTTGAGCCCTCTAATTTCCGAAACATTCGGGTTAGGATTCACCGGTAGAATATCATAGCCGATTTCACTCAGCTGTCGCAGAACGCCATAGCTGAATTTCGTTTTGTCCGCGCTAGCCCCCACCATTGCAATAGTTTTAACCGACTGCAGGATGTCGGCGAGGTAATTGGGGTCGTAATCGTAGATGTGGTCGATATCTGCTTCGGGCATCGGTTAACCTTCCTTCGGCGTCGCAATGTCAGCCTTGAGTTCGTGGGGTTTGAGAGGGTCGAGAAACGGATTGCGGTACAGCTTGCCATGGCTCTCGACCCCGATCTCAAGCGTGATGTCGGATGTCGGACGTGCCACGCAAAGGATCACATAGCCGTTCGCGATTTGCCGATTATTCAGCGCAACCTGTCGGCGTTGATCGATCGCGCCAGTCTTTAGTTTTGCCGCGCAGGTAATGCAGCCGCCATACTTGCACCCAAAAGGCAAGTCGACGCCCTGTTCTCTCAGCGTTTCCAGAAGTGGGCGCCGCGCATCCACACAGTATTGCGCGCCATCTCTGTTCGCGATCGTCACGGTATACATAGTCATAGCCAGATGTCGCTTGTGCAATCACCGCCCGGATACCGGCTCTCGTGACAGCGCGATGGACCATTCGGTTCTTTGCCAAAGTCCACAATGAAATCCTCGTTGATCTTCATACCACTGTTTTCAGGGTCGCAATCGATCATCACCATAACCCCGCCCTTTTCGCGGATCTCGGGATAGAACTGGTTATCCCAAGTCGAGAACAGCGAGGTCGTGACATAAAGCCTTCGCCCGTCGAGGGAGAGCTGGAACATTTGCGGACCACCCGCGACCTCGACCCCGTTAACGATCGGAGCTTTACCCAAAAGGCCCCCCATAAACACTTGGCCGGTCAGCTTGGGATTATGCGGATCGGTGATGTCATACTGGCGCATATCTCCATGCAGCCAATTGTTCAGGTACAAGTATTTGTCGTCCATCGAAATCAGGATCGCCGACATAACCCCCGGCAACGGGATCGGCCATTCGGGGTGCATCTCGTTTTCCACGTCGATGATCTTTTCCCACCGCCACTTTTTAGCATCGTCTTGCCACCAATGGATCACATTGGTCGAAAGAGCTGCACCACAGAACCCATGCGTGCTGTCGGGGTCATGGTGGAACTTGACTTCCAGTGGCAACAGCCCGTCTTCACCTAAATAGAAGCTTTCGACCGGTTCGCGCTTTTCGAAATCCCAAAAATGCAGCTCCCGCCCATATTTCAGATGACCCACTTCTTCCAGATCGAAGCCCGGCATGAAGGTATTGGGCGCAGCCCATTCGGAACTGACCATCACGTTGTGGCGCGGTTGGTACCAGAAATCGTAGCCAAACTTTATATCGCCCATCGAGGTTTCCCAGCGACCGACGATGTTGAACTCTTTGTCGAGATGCAGATAGCCTCCAGGAGCTTCACCCTTGGCATTTCCAAGGAAGGAAATGATGATTTCCGAGCCCAAACAATGCACCGTATGCGGGCCCGATAAATCTGCCTTGGCCTTGATCTCGGCCCCGTCGATGACCTTATGCAACCGCGGCGCACGCGGGTCAGTGGCTGTATCAACGATGTGAAGGTTGTTAGAGCGTACGCCTGGCAGGATCAGGTATTTGCGGGACATCGAGCCGTCGTCGTGACAGGACGAACAGGCGTTCCACCCCATGTGGTGAAGCTCGTCCCCAATCCCCGGCATTTCCAGCCTATTGATTACCTGAGAATAGGTCGGGCTGTCAGGGTCTACATCCACTGTAGCAAGGTAATCAGGTTTCTGGATCCCTGTCCCGGTGTAGATGGCGATCGTGTAGAGTAGCTTTTCTCGGGTGGCTTTGATGGCTTCTTGCGGACTCTTGAAGCCCGGTCCACAGCATTGTCCATCCATCGTGTGCTCCTCCCTTGATTCCCTAAATTGTATCGTATATCGAAAACTTAGTTACCATAAAGTGAGAAAAATGCATCTCGAACGATTAGCGCTGATTTTGGAAATCGTGGGTCAAAAAGGACGTGCGTCCGTAGCGGATATCTGTGCCCAGTCCGATATACCTAAACCGACGACCTACAGGCTGGTTCAAGACCTTGTTTTGTCCGGCCTACTTGAATCACCAACCCGCGGTGAGTTCGCGATTGGGATTAGGCTAAAGCGTATCACGTTGAGCGATCACTCTGATCCCGCTCTTTTGCAGGTGATTGCGCCTGTCCTCTCTGGCGCTGCGAATGACTATGGCGCTGCGTTTTTCTTGTCTCGGCTACGGGGCCATTGGGTTGAGATTATTCATGTGGAGACACCGCAGACGGGCGTGTCTTTTCTTCATCCAGGTATGGGAAAACGACCAATGCACGCGTGCTCTTGCGCCAAGGCAATCGCCGCCGTGTCGCCTGAGCTGCTGTCTCAAGACCGATTGGATGGGCAGCTTAAGCGGTACACAGATCGCACGATTACAGACCCTAAGGATCTGGCCGCGGAACTCGATGTCATTCGAGCCAAAGGGTATGCCGTATGTGTTGAAGAGCTCGAGCGCGGGATCAGTTCTGTCGCAACAACGCTGACTAAGACAGGTGTTGGTGCGACGCTTTCAATCGGCGCTACGGCGTCTCTTCGGGTGTTTACACCTTCGAAGCGAGAAAAGATTGGTCATACACTTACCACAATGTCACACGAACTTGCACGCGCGCTAGGATGGGGTGAAGCAGATAAAGAAAGGATACCTGCTTAGGTTAATGGGTATCGCATTGCTGTAGGTTAACGCCATCCAGCAGGACAGGTGTGTTTTGCGACCTTCGCCGCTTTTAGGTCAATGAGGGAGACAAATATGGACGATGCAATGTTTGGTGGGTTCTTCGTGATCAACGTAAAACCTGAGTATCGGCAGCCCTTTTTGGACGCTAGCATCTTCCAAGCGCAAAATGTTGTCAGTGAAGAACCCGAAGTTTTCCAGTTTCATATTATGGTGGATGAGACAAACCCAAATCGTTTCTATTTCTACGAAGTGTTCAGAAACGAAGCCGCGGTCCAAGATCATTGGGAATCTGAAACCTTCAATTACTGGTTGAACACTGTCCGAAAGATGCTGGATGGTGAGATCGAACTTGTTGCCAGGATGCGCTCGCTTTTTCCGACGCCAAAAGGTTTCGAGGCGCAAAAAGCAAGCCTGCTACTATGGTAAAATTGACCGACGTTTGAGATTTTCGTCCGTGCGAGAACATTACGGGTTTTGGTGCTGGTCCGCTTTGGACTCGATGCGATCATGCGATGATATTTCGAGAGCGTCTTCGATGCGCTCGAAGCTGACACCCGACACAATTGACTGAACAGCTGCCAGCCTATTTTAGAGAAAAAGGGAATTTCGTATGAACAAATGGATTTATTTTGGGTTCGCATTGCTGGTTTCAGCCTGCAGCCCACCGCCCCAGGCTCCGTTGGTAACTGATGTGAACGGTCAGACTTCCATCCAAATCAACACAAGCGGGCTTACATGTTACGAGTCAACCTGTCTGGAGATCACAAGGGGCAGCGTTCGCGCGATCGGACACAAGAGAGCGCGCATCCCAAAAGATATCGATGTCAGCAGCGGGACCGTCACCCCAGACGAGTTCAAGCGGATGCGCCAATCAGCGATGTTGGCGGGCGGACCCGGTTCTGGCAATCGGTAAACAAAGGAGAGGTCGCGATATGTTCAACGATGACGTCCAGGCACGATGCCCAGAATGCGGATCGCAGGATACGGTGATTACAGGTGAGAAAGCTGCCTGTAATGCATGTGGGTACGAGGAGCCTTTTCTGCTCGATGAAGAGGTGCGCGACGGAGCGCATGACGTTGTGGCCAACGCGCAGAAAATGGCACGGGCGAGAGACGTTTTGCAGCGATGGGATTTTGCAGGGTAAATGGGTGGCTGAGGCGGCCAGAAATCCAGAAAAGTGAAAACACGCTGTAAGGGCCTTTCAGGGGCCAAACGAAGGCCGCGCTCCGGAGGCGAAAGATCCGTTACCTCCTTTAAATGGGCGTAGAATGGGTCAGGAAAGGCTCTAGAGGAGTCACTCCGCTGCGTCTTGCTCGTTAAGGCGCATGCGCTTCACTCTGCGCGCGCTGCGCTGTAATCCTCGTCTGAGACATGCTCCATCCAATCTGCAGTCTTGCCCTCGACGGACGTCTGCACAGCCAGATGGGTCATCGCGCAGTCTGGCGACGCGCCGTGCCAATGCCGCTCTCCTGGCGCGAACCACAACGTATCGCCAGGGCGCAACACCTGCACTGGCTGCCCTTCAGATCCAGCCAGGCCCAAGCCCGACAAAACATACAGCGTTTGACCGGCAGGGTGCGTGTGCCAAGCTGTCCGTGCGCCGGGCTCAAAAGTCACCGTAAGGATCTTGACCGGCGAGGGATCATTCCCTGTCACAACGGGATCAAAGCGGACCATACCGGTGAAATACTCATTGCCGGGAAATTGAGAGGGCCGGTCCCCGGCGCGGTGAATCTCCATGATGTGCTCCTTTGTTGCGCTGCTCTTGGGGACTTAGCAGAGTTCCGATTTTAAACCCAGAAGCGCGCCGGGTCGACGCGGCAATCTGAGCGCCATTGTCGAATGCCCATAGTGCGACTGGAACCGGTCATCGGTTTGAACAGGACCTACGGCCGAGTTGCGGACAAAGCGGCTTTGCCCATTGTAGCGTATTAGTGATATCCACATAACGTCGGCGTACATATCCTTCTGGCTATGCCGACCCTATTTCTGGAGGAGGTTCAAAAGCGACCAAAAATGAAGAGTTCAATATTTCGGAAAACCAGTGCCGCCTGCATTCTGGCCTTCTCCCTTTCTCAAAGTGGGGCAGCTGCAGAAAACGCCTCTAACCCACTTTCAAAAGGTCGGAACACTGATCTCAGAATTCAGCATACTGACGGAAATAGCGGTAAAAAAACAGACTATTTCATTGATGGAGCCTTCATGGCGCTAGACAATTTGAAGATCAAATACGAGCTTCACTACAACAATATATCAGCAAATGGGATGTCTTCCAGCGACTGGGAAAAGGCGCTCGTTAAATTGATATACTTCCCAACGGAGGGCTTGCTCAATGAGACTTGGGGGTACCGCGCGGCGGTGGGCCTCGACTGGATAGTTGAGTTTAGCAATGATGACCAAGGCATTGGGACAGGTTCAGATCAGCTCGGACCGTTCGTCGGGGTCGCCTTTGGAAACCAAGATACTGGTCTTTCACTTATCCCCTTGGTACAGCATTTCTTTGACTACAATGGCGATACCGACATCAGCCAGACGGTGCTCAGGTTAATCGCGCTACAACCCTTCGCAACCGACTACTGGGCCAAGTTGGATTTGAAAGTCCCATATGATTGGGAAGAAGATGCATGGTCTGGCTCTGCAGAAGTCCAGATCGGATACAACATCAACGAAGGCATCGCAGTCTACGGCGAAGCGCTTTTGGGAATTGGTGGCAACCGATCTTTTGACGAAGGATTTGGTGTAGGCCTTCGCTTCCGATACTGAACCTTTAGCCTTTTCCGACTTGGTCTCAGTAAACGTTGTTTGTTTATAACCGCTCAGGGCTCAAGGCGGCCATTCGGCTGAATTCAGTGAACGGCTTCTTTACGGACAAACCTGACTCAGAAAAGTCGATTAATCTCCTGACGCTCGTTTTGACATTAGAAAACCAGAAGCATTCACTCTCTCAATGTTTTGACGATAGTCGGGTTGGGCCTGCCTCCACCGCCCCAATACTCTTTATCAGGCTCTTGGTATCCAGCCTCTTCATAAATGTCATAGCTGCACACCCTGACAACAATGATTACGAAGAGTGCCATAAGGATAGCTCTGGCAGTTGGGGTTTGGAGTAAGTATTTCATTATTCTATTCTAATATTGCATGATTGATCTGGCAAAGAAGTCCTGCACCCTTTCATTCAGCCATCCAATAAAGCCAAACTGGACGAACGCGAACTGACACTGCTGGCTGCGTCAGGACAGATCGATTCCGTGGCGAACTTGGCGAAAGCGTCGCCCAACTTCTTTGGTGCAACAAAGAAACAAATCTGACCCTCGTATTGAGTGACGTAGCTGGGTGTATGCTCAAGGCACTTTCAAAGGATTGAGCTATTAACACCGATTTTGCGAGCGCTAACCGTCACAAAGTTGGCAGAAAGTGACGTACTTCTGGCAGAACCTCGCATGCCTACTTCGAGCGCATCACCCAAATCCAACGCGTAGATTGGAATGGAGATAGACGGATGCCGAATATCGAAAGACTAGGGTCAGGACCCATTGATTTTCGTTTTGCAGCATGATTCACGGTTCTAAAACTGAGCGGTGAACATGTCTGATC
>NZ_JBXWQF010000038.1:0-17774 GCF_059612245.1 Ruegeria sp. CDSA079
TCGCGCTCAGTTCGGTACGCCTCTCTCTGCGCCAGCAACACGTTGTTTTTCAACAATATCGGCTCAAAGCAGTCTTTTGCTGCACCAGGCCTGAATGACTGCTCTGCGGACAAAGCTGACGTTCCCTTTGGAAGGCTATGTGTCCGCTTGGCTGAGAGACAACAAGTTTTATTTCAAAGTCGCATACTCATCTCATGCCATGCCATTCCTCCGTGGTCGGAGGCAGACCGCCTCAGATAACCATAGCCGAGCTTTTCATAGAGTGGCACATGATGCTCTTTGCACATCAGATGGATCGCCTCCTTGTTCATCTGCTGCATCCGCCTAACAAACTCATCCATCAGAGACCTTGAATAGCCCTTGCCTTGTTCGGTCGGGTCTACGACGACGGACAAGATGACCACATTGGGAGCGTCAAGGTCGTGGCCGATAAGCTCCTTGAAGTCCTCGTCAGACATCTCAACCTCATGAGCGCATCCGCAGTTGATGAAGCCCACAACCGTTCCATCCACTTCGAGGATTAGAAAGCCATCGGGGTAGGTCTCAATCCGTTTGCAGATTTTGGCGTGTGTCGCAGCCTCTTCACCTTCGTAGGCGGAGATCTCGATTTCAAAGCAGCGATCCGCATCGGCGGTTTGGGCATTTCTAAAATTGCGCATACAAATCTCCCATGTGTCTTAGAGAGATATAGCCCAAGAAACCCGAAGCTGTCTTGCGGCCAGCAAAGCGTATCGATAACCAGCCAAAGGCGCGAATTGCAGCCTCAGCCGATTTTGGCTCGAACTGTTCATCTGACGGCTTCAGCAGGTCATAGGGTCGGTTTAGGCGGCACCAAGGTCCGGAAAACGGACCAAAATTGCCAGTCGCAGCACGCGCATAATCACGAAGAGTTTGCAAAAGTCAGCGGCGAACGGCCGAAATGATGACGGACGGAGCCGGGACCAGAAAACCGCCATTGTGTTTAATACCTTGTGAGCGAGTACGTGCCGCCAGATCAGAGCGAATTGCATCTCGTTTTGTGACTGGCTGCGCTCCCAAAAGTGATGCTGCGCGAACGGCACCCTGATCAAAGGCATCAAACAAGTCTTCAGGTTGCTGCAGATACAGTTCTGAGGGCACGTCGATCAACTGAACCTCTGCAAATCCCGCTTTGGTGACCATAGGTTCAGCAGCAGAGCGGTCCACAAGCATATGGGCGTCAGGTCCGAAGGGCAATGTGACCGAGGGGTCGCCCAGGCGTCCAACCGCATCGAACAACCAACCGAATGCACCATTTGATCCTTTCCCTCTCCAGATTGAAAACGCGATACGCCCACCCGGTCTCAATGCTCTTGCCGCTTCCGCCAAACCACGTTCAGGATCGGGAAAGTGCGGTACGCCAAAACCAATAGTGACAGCGTCAAAACTGTTATCGGCAAAGTCCATTGACATCGCATCTCCTTGGACAAAGGAAGCGTCCGGCACAGCTGATTGAGCAAGGGAGATCATAGCCGCAGAAAAGTCGAGTCCAGTTACAGAAGCGCCTCTTGCCGAAAGTTCCGCAGCGACAACACCATGCCCGGTGCATAGATCAAGAACCGTTGACTTAGATCCAGCCGAAACCGCATCCGAAAGCCTTTGCGCAACAACGAGCGTAGCTCGGTCGAACCCATCTGCATAACCCTTGGCGATAGCTGGATTGGCCCAGCCTTCGCGCTCCATCTTTTCAAAATCATTGAGGTCGGTCATGCATCCTCCAAATCAGGTCAACGTAGCACCAACAGTTTTCTGAAGCTAATGGAAGCACTCTTGGCGCTGAACGACACCCTCCCGACAATCGCGCTATGACGTCTGCTGTAGGGCTCGGCGCTGTCATTCCCTCAATCGCGACGGATGTCTGCTCTGCGGACAAAGCGGCTGCTGTTTATGGAACGCTGTCGCTCTTGACTGAACCAAAAGTCGTTGCTTTCCAGACAACGCCAGCGCCAGTTCGGGTTGGCTAATCATAAGCTTGATGCTTGAGGTAAAGAGACAAAAAATGACAAACAAATGACCCCGCAAACTGCGGGGCCACTAAGGGTTTGACAAGAAGGCAACTCAGCTTTTTGAGGTTGCGCAACGGCCTGAGTTAGCTGGCAAGTGCAAGGTTGCACTTACGACCTTCTTCCATAGCCTTCTTCGTTCCGGTTAGGTCCACAATGAAATTTGCAGACTTCCTTGGAAATGCGATCAAGGTCTGTCCTTCGGCCACGGCAGTCGCCATATTTGCGTCCTTCACAACGATATAGCCACCAGAGTAGTCATCCGCTAGTTTCTTGCTTTTAATGCCTTTTGCACGTCCTTCATACACGAAGTCGTCAATTGCTATTTCTATTTTTTGACGATTTTTGATGTCGATGTCAGCTTGCGTGAATACTCCCAAGTAACCGTGTTTTTGGTTTTTGGTTAGACCCATTTGCATGACGTTCCCGCTCTCGAAGACTTTTTCTATCAGGCATGTACCAGAGTCGTTGTCAGCATAAACCGTCCAGCCTTCAACCTCACTGTAAATCTCGAAGTTGTCGCTACTTGCCGGAACCGGGTCTTTGGCGGCGGCAACAGTTGCATAAGCGGAGATTGCCACGGCGGCAAATATGGCAGCATGTTTCATGTAGTCCTCCCAAAAAGAAAAAGCGTCGTAAAGCTAATCTCGACGCAACGCAGTCAAATATCGCGATGTGAATTCATTTCAAGTGTGAAAGCGTTTTCCGCAAACAACTCCTCGAAAAGCACTGCGGAGCGTCAGTGAACGCCTATTACTTGAAGAACTCGCAAGCTCTTCTTTCAATATGCAAATTTCAAAATACAAATCTCTTGTGGGCGTTTTGATCCAAACACATGATGGCTTCGTAAATGCCATACCCCTAACTGCTACCCACGGTCGTCTTCCATCCCATTAACGACCGTGGGTTTTTTCACTAATTTCTGTGGTTAACTCACCTTAAGCCAGCTGTTAAGAAACCGGGCGTGCAACACTAGCCGAACGTTTGTCCTTTACCCGCTTCTTAGCGGTTCGACCAAATAAGCGAGAATATCAGCTATATGGTCAAGATCATTCAGACTTCAGATCATTTACCGACTATATATTCCATTAACTTAAGGATTAAATGGTCTGGGCTGCCCATTGGATGAAGCGGAATTTTGGGAGAAGAACGTGCGATACGTTGCAAAAGGTATTTTGATTTGTTGCGCTGTCGCGTTTGTCGCTGTGTTTGCAGCTTGGCTTTTCCTGTCTTCTGCTTTGTTTTCCTCGGTCAGGACTACTTTCGTCGAAAACCTGATCTCTAAGAAACTTGGCCAGGAGGTTAGAATTGAAGATGAAGTGCGTCTGGGTATTGGCCGACAATTGCAGGTGTCAGCGGCAGGGCTGGAATTACCCGGTTCTCCGAATGCTGATGTGAAACTTGCAGCAATCGATGAGATTGAGTTTGAAGTTTCCGCGCGCGACCTTTGGAACAGAAAACTGTCACTGAGAGGTCTTTCACTCTCAGGTGTTCATCTGAACCTAGTCACAGACAAAGACGGCTTCGGAAACTGGCAGTCCATTTCCCAAACGGAAGCTGAAGCCGGGAGCCCTGCAAATTCCCCGACGCCACTGTTAGCCGGAATTCTAACGGACCGCAAAATTGATCTGACTGATATCGCCATTCTTTATCAGAACGATTTAAACGGACTTGAGTTGGACTTGCAGCTTCCTGAGCTGCTCTTAAAGCGTGATACGGAAACCGATGTTGCGACAGCAGTCGGGGCCGGTTCGCTGAACGGAGAGAGGTTTGATCTTAACGCGACATTTCCCACGGAAGACCCGTTTCGGTTGGCGGTGAACTTCGGACAGATTTCGATTTTCGCCGAGGAAGTCCCTCAAGAGAACGGTCTGCAAGTGGCAACGACCGTAGAGATTGCCGAACTTGGCCAGCTTCTCGATATCCTGAAGCTGAGCCGCGTTTTGGAAGGTACAGGGAATATTGGCGCAACGTTCACATCAGTCGACGGCGTAGCAAGGATTGATGACCTATCTTTATTAGCGGAATTAGATGGCGGGCAAAGCCTTTCGCTGACGGGGCAGATCGGAGAATTGGGGAACCCGGAAGACGTATCGCTAACAACCCGAATAAGGTTGTACCCAGAAGATGCGGAACCAGCCCCAGCCGCCTCGCGATATGATCTTAAACTTATCGCAGTCGACATGGTTATCGACAGCGTACCCGGGCAGGTGCCGCAGCGACAAATGGTCATTAAGACCAACGGTTTCACGTTGGACACGTCCGGCGAAGGCCCGCCCCCGATTAAGTTCTCCGAACTTTCCAGAACACCAGAAGGCGCCTTAAAAGTCGGAAACATCAACCTTAGAATTGGGAACCCAGCCGATCCGTTTATCATTTTGAACGGTTCGGTCGATGACGCGCTTCAGTTGCAAGGCATATCAGCAGAAGGCGTAATGGATATACCGGCAAGCAGTTTGATCTCGCAAGAATTGTTGGGACCAGACGACCAGCTTGGCAGGTTTTCCGGTGACTTCCATTTGAACGGCGACATCAATCAGCTTTCGCTGACGAATTTGGATGGAAAGACAAGCGATACAGACGTCTGGAACCTTGAGGTGCATGGCACTGTCGAGAATGTACTCAAATTCGAGGACCTGGATTTGGCAATTGATGTCGCAGTTCCATCCGGAGCGGATCTTTTGGGGGCACTATCGCTTGAACGTGTGGAAACCGGGCAGGCTCGCCTAGAAATCAACCTTGTTAGCGAAGGCACTGATTGGAACGCGAGTGCCAATGTTGAGGTCGCCGACTCAATCTTGCAGATTATGGCCGATCTTGATGATGCAACAAGCGACCCGGTGCTGCAGGGTTCCATTGAGAGTGACCTGATAAAGATAGATCAGATCCGAACTATCGTTCAGGCTGCCGCACAATTGCGGAAAATAGGCGGCCCAGAGCCGGAAGAGAAAGAAACTAAGCAAGAAGACGAGGGCGGCCAAGGTGCGTTAAGAGATGTAACGCTCAAACCTATCGGGCGCTCAATTCTCTTGTCCGGTATGGATATGGATGTCGACGTTGACCTTCGGCACATCGAAGGTGCCAAGGGCATCAGCAGTTTGCAAAGCGAACTGACGCTCAACGAAAATGAGCTCAAGGCCGGACCTTTGAAGTTCGAATATGGAGGTGCTCATTTCGACGTCAGCGGGCAGATGGATCTATCGAACGACGCGCATCTACTCACGTTGACCGGCAAAGCAGGAGGCTGGCAGCTGGATGAAATTCTTCACAACCTGAACTTCAAAAAGGGTGCGAGCGGTACGATCTATGCAGATTTTTCGGTGACCGGCGGAACCGATTCACCGAAGCATTTTGCAAACAGCATGAACGGTAACGCCACAGTTTCAATGCGTGACGGCTCGATCGAGACACAACTTTTGGATCTGGCAGGGCTAGGGGTGCTACCTTGGGTGTTTTCCAAAGAGAAACAAAAGGTTGCTCCAATCGTATGTTTGCGGGCGCCGATTAGCATTTCAAATGGAAGTTTTTCGACGAAACAAACCACATTGGAGACGGATCACGTCCAAGTCGTCGTCTTTGGCGGTGTTAATTTGGCGGGCAAGGTTTTGGACCTAAATCTTCAGCCCCGCAAAATTGGCGAACCTCTTTCGAAGAGCCCCTGGCCTGTGACCTTGAAGGGCCCACTAGCAAAGCCGAAAATCAAGGTCAAACACGGTCCGAAGCGACTGAAACGATCGGATGGTGCAGATAAGATGCCGGCAAATAGACAGCTTTGCGTTCCAGATATTCTGCAACTGCAGTAGTGACGGAGGCGATCAGTTGAAGTCAAATTGAGAGTTCAGATAGGCAGACTGTGCTTCCGAAAAGCAATTTCTGCTTTGGGCTCAAGGCAGTCATTTGAGTCTTTCAGTCAGATGACGGCTTAGGATCGGATAGCGGTCATTGTTAGTGGTCATTCCGAGAATTCTCGCCTGAAGGTCTGCATTGACCGACAGCCGACGTTCGCAGAAATCTGCTGAACGGCTGAGTTGCGGACAAAGCCGCCATCCGAATTTTTGCTCCTAAGGGCTGCAGTCAGCCCAGAGCGGACATCGCCATTTTTCTCATCGAGCGGAAAGCGGTCGTTGCCTTCGGCCACACCAACCCAAAGACGACCGAGAAGCACTACAATCAAGGTCGTCAGGTAGAAGCCGGGCGCAAGTTAAACGCTGCACTGTCTTCGGTGCGCAAGCGTGTGGCATGACACATTCCCATCAAGTTTCATGGGAGCCAGCCACAACCGGCTCCAGGAGTTACAGTATGACCCAAACTACCCCACGTGTTGTTCTCTACGCCCGCTACAGTTCCGACAACCAGCGCGACGCTTCCATTGAGGACCAGCTGCGTCTGTGCCGTGAACGTGCGGATGCTGAGGAATGGGCCATTGTGGATAGCTACAGTGACCGGTCGATTTCAGGCGCGAGCTTGATCCGCCCAGGCATTCAGTCCCTTCTGGAAGATGCGTCGGCTGGCAAGTTCGATCTTGTACTAGCGGAATCCCTTGATCGCATTTCTCGTGACCAGGAAGACATCGCCGGAGTTTACAAGCGTTTGGCATTTGCTGGCGTTCAGATCATCACCCTTTCCGAAGGCCCGATATCTGAATTGCACATCGGGATGAAGGGCACGATGAGCGCTCTGTTCTTAAAAGATCTCGCAGACAAAACACGTCGTGGTCTGCGCGGTCGCGTTGAAGCTGGGCGATCAGGAGGCGGGAACCGCTACGGGTATGACGTCGTGCGGCGTCTGGAGGCCGACGGCTCACAAGCAACCGGTGAACGCTAAATCAATCCAGACCAAGCAATCATAGTCACCCGCATCTTTGAAGATTATCTGGCGGGCATATCACCGCGCAAAATTGCCCAGGCTCTCTATGAAGACGGTGTTCCTGGTCCAAGAGGAACGGCGTGGGGCGCTTCCACCATTCACGGCAACACAAGCCGCGGCACCGGCATATTAAATAATACGCTCTACGTTGGCCGTCTTGTTTGGAACAGGCTTCGCTACCTCAAGGATCCTAAAACTGGGCGCCGGGTTTCACGGCACAACCCGCCTGAAGACTGGATCACAGTGCCGACACCGGAACTACGTATTATTCCGCAGGACCTTTGGGACGCGACAAAGGCACGTCAGCAGCGAACGGCTCTCCCCAAGCGGGCCAACCTTGGATGCGCAATGGGGAACGCCCGACGGGCAAAGTACCTGTTATCAGGTCTTCTTACTTGCGGTGTCTGTGGTGGTGGCATGTCTGTGATTTCACAAACCCACATCGGCTGCTCTAGCGCGCGCAGCAAAGGTACGTGCGATAATCGCAAGTCCTTTGCACGAACCAAGGTTGAAGACAGGGTTCTCTCTGCGCTTTCTCACCAATTGATGAACCCGGAACTGTTCAATGCCTTTTGCGAGGAGTTTGTCGCAGAGACCAACCGGTTGAGATCCACATCACAATCGTCTCGCGCGTCGAAGGAAGCCGAACTCGCAAAGACCAATCACGCTCTAGAACGTCTCGTCCAAGCACTGATAGACGGCGCACCGGCATCGACAGTCAAAGACAAGATGGCTGAGTTGGAAGCGAGGAAAGCCAAATTGGAAGGTGCCTTGAGCGACGCGCCAGCTCCGCAACCTGCCCTGCATCCCAACATGTCAGACGTCTACCACTCAAAAGTCCGCGATCTTGCCAACGCTCTCAATGAAGCCGATGTGCGTGGCGAAGCTGCTGAGGCGCTGCGCGCTCTGATCGACAAGGTTGTGCTGACACCGACTGAAGATGGATATGACATTGATCTGCATGGAGATCTTGTCGGCATTCTCGCTTTAGCAACTGGTAAAAAAGCAAAAACCGCCGTAGCCGATGTGGCTGAGGCGGTTTCGCAAATATCGTTGGTTGCGGGAGCTTGATACCACCGAAAACTACACAGCGACCCTCCGTCCCTTTGGGCGGAGAGCCGCCATTCGCTGAGCCCGCCATCGATGACAGCAAAAGGGCGAAAGCGGACATTGAGCGTTCCTGCGAAGAGCGCGCACCAAATCTGCCTACTTGTAAGCCGCCTGTCTTCTCTTCAAGTTTTCTTGGTGTCGTCGATGATGTTCATTGTGGCCATGCCGCTATTGCCCAGCTCTACTGCTGCAAATGGCCCACCGTGGCACATGTTGCCGGGGTCTTGGCTGTCCATAGGTTCGGTCTCAGCCAGAATGGCGGTGGCAAATTGCTCGGCATTGTCTTTGGGACGGTAGCCCAGAAAGCTGGCTTTCGAATTATCGACGGGCACACGGTCGTTGTCGGACACGCCATACACAACCGAAAATCCGGTCACAGGCGTTTCGATGCAGCGCTGCACAAGTTGGATCAGATCATCGTAAGACAACCATGACCCAAGTGCGCGGGCGCTGGTGACCTGCGCGCAAGACAATATCCGCATGTGTACGCTTTCCAGCCCGCGTTTATCCCAGTACATCGAGCCGAGGTCTTCTGCGAAACACTTGGCCAGCCCGTAGAATGTATCAGGTCGGTGGCGAACTTCGGTGTCGATAAAGTCGGTCTTGGGATGCATGCCCACCGCATGAATAGAGCTGCCGTAGACAACACGTTTTAGGCCATGTTGGTACGCTGCTTCCCAGATGTTGTAGGCACCTACGAAATTCGGGCCGAGGAGCTTTTCAAACGGGCCTTCATCGGCATGGGCGCCCATATGCACAACCATGTCAGCGCCTTCCAGAACGCGCATCATGTCTTCAAAGCTGGCCAGATCGCCCTTGGCGTAGGTCTCGCCCGGGTAAAGCTTGCCGATATCGTCAACGATGTCCGTCGACACCAGTTCGTCACACATTTTTGACAACGGTTCGCGCAAGTAAGACCCAAGTCGGCCAGCAGCGCCTGTCATAACAAGTTTTTTCATCGGTCAGGTCTTTCTTTTCAGTTTAGAAACGGAGGCGGCGATGCGGTCCATCGCTTGGCCCAAAACATCCATGGAAGCAGCGGTGGAGATGCGGAAAAAGGCGACAGTTCATAAGCGCTGCCGGGGACTGCGGCGACGCCTGCGCCTTTGAGGATGTAGGCCGTAACCTCAGCATCATTGGAAAGCGTTTCGCCAGTTTGCGTCTGCGCGCCGATCAGATCCGCGCAACCGATTAGGCCGTAAAACGCTCCTCCAGGCGGGTCGAGGGTAAGCCCATCAATCTGGGCGACGCGCTTTACCACGAGATCACGGCGGTCTTCAAATGCCTGACAAAACGCACGCACATCGTCTTGGGGACCGTTCAGAGCGGCGGCAGCAGCGGCTTGGGCAATTGCGCAAGCACCTGAACAAATCTGGCTTTGCACCTTCGTCATCGCGGCAATAAGCGGTTTTGGACCCGCACCATATCCTATGCACCATCCGGTCATCGCATAGGCCTTGGATACGCCGTTCACGGTCAACGTACGATCCTTAAGCGATGGATTGGCGGCCGCAAAGGACAGGAATTTCCGGCCATCAAACAGGATGTGTTCATAGATTTCATCTGACAAGATCAACACATGTGGGTGTTTTTCCAAGACCGCACCCAACGCGCGTAGATCATCGACAGAATAGACCGCGCCAGCAGGGTTCGAGGGCAAATTCAGCATGATCCAGCGTGTGTTCGGCGTAATCGCCGCCTCAAGCTGATCTGGCATCAAACGAAAACCGTCGTTAGCGGGGCATTTCAACGCGATGGCTTGTCCACCAAGGATAAGTACGATGTCTTTGTATTGGCCAAAGTACGGGGCACACATCAGGACCTCGTCATCTGGCTGAAGCGTGGCCATCATCGCATTGAACAGCACCTGTTTCGCACCATTTGACACGATGACTTCATCCACCTCGTAACTTAGCTCGTTTTCTCGTCGCAGCTTGTCGACAACGGCCTGACGCATCGCCAATGTTCCGTTCGTCGGCGGATAGCGTGTTTCGCCGCGCAAGGCCGCCCTGTGCGCGGCCTCAATGATGTGCGCGGGGGTGTCAAAGTCAGGCTCTCCCAAGCCCAGGTCAATAACGTCTTCACCGCGGGCCTTAGCTTCTTTCGCCACTTGGCTCACCCAAGCCGAAGCCGAAGGTTTGACTGGGTCGAGGCGGGAGGCAGCAAACTTCATGCCAGTCCGCCTTTTACCGTTGCAAGTAAGTTGTCGGTTGCCTTGGCCAAAAGGCTTGCGTCCGTTCCGCAGGCCACAAATGTGAACCCTTCGTTCAGCAGCTCAGTCGCAAAAGCAGGGACAAGCACGAGGGTGCCAACAGGCACACCCTTTGCAATCAGCTTTTGTGCGGCGGGCTTAATCAGATCCCAGACCTCGGGATCCATCGGTTTGCCAAGCTTGCCGATGTCCGCGGCAACATCTGCAGGTCCGAAAAAGATGCCGCTGACACCGTCGACTTCGCTAATCGCTTCGGCCTGCTCGACAGCTGCGCGCGTCTCAAGCTGCAGCAAAACCGTTGTTTCATCTTCGACGCGTGCCGTGTAGTCCGTGACGCGTCCAAATTTTGTAGCACGCGTTGCCCCTGATACACCGCGAACACCGTGAGGCGGATAACGGGTTGCGGCGACGGCTTTCTTTGCCTCTTCAACCGATTGGATCATTGGGAACAAGATACCTGGCGCACCCAGATCAAGCAGGCGTTTTACGGCAACCGTATCGTTCCCTTCCACCCGCACTACGGCCGTGGAATCGGTGGCGGCAAAGGCCTGCAATTGGCCCAAGACGCTGAAATAGTCATTGGGACTGTGCTCCATATCGATCAACACCCAATCGTATCCTGCGGACGCTGTCACTTCTGCGACGAAGTTGCTGCACAGGCTGATCCAAAGCCCGACCTTTTTGTCGCCAGCGGCCAGTGCCTGGGTGAAGCTGTTCGTTGCCAACTTCATCAGATGATTGCCTTTTCGATGATTTTGCGTCCTGCCGGAATGCGATCAAAGTGGAACTGCGTCATGTCGAGTGTTTGGTATTTTCCATGCACCATGATCTCGGCGGTACCGCGCCCCATGGCGGGGGATTGTTGCAGACCATGGCCCGAGAACCCGTTGAGAAAGAAGAAGTTCTCGACCTGCATATGCGGTCCCAAAATGGCGTTATGGTCAAAGGTGTTGTAGGCATAATGCCCTGCCCATTCGGATTGCACTTTGATTGCTTCGAACTGTGGGATACGCGTCGCGAGGATCGGCCAGACGTGATTTTCCCAGATGCTGTGATCCATGATGAAATCATCTGGGGCAACGGCAGGATCGATGTCGGAATGCCCACCGCACTGGTAGGTCCCGCCGCCGTTTTCACGGACGTGAACCCCAGACGGATCGATTGTCAGCGGCAGATCACGGTCGAGCGGCTGCTCGGCCGCAAAAATCCAAGAAAAGCGTTTGCGCGGCTCTACCGGAACTTGGATGCCCGCCATTTGCGCTGTTGCCGCTGCGCGCGGGCCAGACGCGTTTAGAACTTGGCCGCAGGCGATCACTTCGCCCGATTTCAGAGTTACGCTTTCGACGCGTGTGCCGGCGGCGTTCCTATTCACAGCAACAACTTCGTTTTCGACATATTCGACGCCGCGTTCACGAGCTGATTTGCGCCACCAGTCAAAGACGGCGGTGGCGTCCCAGAACCCTTCGTCGACCAGGTTGATGGACCCCAAGACGATATCGTCGACGTTGTAGAACGGATAGGCCGCTTTGATCTGATCAGGGGTCATCAATTGGGTTGCAGCACCTGCGGCCAGCTGCACCTTCTGGCTTTCGCGCAAAACATCCGCAAAGCCTTCGTTGTCGGCCAGGTACATGTACCCAAAGGACCGGATCGAAAGCTCGGGCACGCGATCATCATTGCCCATGTAGCGGGGAAGGTTCTTCACGAAGTCAGCGGCAAACTGACTGATCCGCACGTTCAATTCGCCTGAAAACTGTTGTCTCATGCACGAGTTGGTGTGCATCGTTGACGTGTTCTCGTAAGTAAGGTCCCGATCCACAACCAAGACCGTGCCATCAAAATCTTTGTCGTCCGACAAGAACCAAGCGGCAGACGCGCCCATCATGGCCCCGCCAATGATGACCACGTCATAGGATGTGCTTTTAGGGGTCTGGGTTTTCACTGCGTTTCTCCTCGTGCGACGGCGGCTTCAACTTCTGCAATTTCTGCCGCAGATAGACTATAGTCCTTGGCGGCCGTTTCTGCCGAAATATATCCTCGCGCCAGATCACGTTTGACCAACTCAATAGATCGCTCGGACGGGTCGCCGTAGCCAGCACCACCTGGGAAGGCCATAACGACTTTGCGCCCGTGGGCCACGAACTGTTTGCCTTTGCCGTTCATGGCTGCGCCATCGTCCTGGACAATCGTTGTGGGCGCTCCCGCACCACCTCCGCGACGACCACGCGCCGGGTGATCAACACGGTCAAACATCGCTTGGATGTCGAACTCATGCCCTTCCTGTGCGCCAACTTCCATATATTGGCCGAGGCCACCCCGTGTCTTGCCAGCGCCGCCTGAATCAGGCCGCAGTTCTTTGCGCCAGATGATGACAGGGCCAGCGTGTTCCGTTGCCTCAATCGGCATCGTCATGACGCCGGAGGGAAAGGCGGTCGCGTTCAAGCCATCATGTTCAGGCCGCGCACCCGATCCGCCAGAGTTGAAGGTCAGAACCTCAGAACGCCGTGCACCCGCCGGAGCTGGCGCGTCCGTGCGGGGGCGCAACGAGACTTGGAAATTGCATAGGCAGCCTGCGCCCTCGGCAGGCACCAAACCTGGCACGATCTTGTCAAAGGCATCATAGACAGCATCCGGTACGAAATGCCCGACGATATGGCGCAATGCCACCGGAGCAGGATGCAGTGCGTTCACGATTGAATTTTCGGGGGCTTCAATCTCGAACGGCGCAAGCGAGGCTGCGTTGTTCGGAATTTCCGGCGCGATGGCGACTTTCAAAGCATAGCAGGCATAAGCCTTTGCATACACCAGAGGGCAATTGATGCCTTTCTTGTCGAGCCCTGAAGAACCGTTGAAGTCTGTCACGATTCTGTCGCCCTCAACGCTGACCTTAACCTTTAGGGTGATGGGGCGGTCAAACCCGTCCATTGTCATCTCACCCGTCGCCGACTGCTGCGGCAAGGCTGCGATCCGTTCTATCGTTGCACGACGGGAATTATCGAGGATGAAGTCGGCGATGCCGTTTAGATCAGTAAGGTCGAATTCCTCCATCATATCCACAAGGCGGCGATGGCCAATCTCGTTACACGTAGCCAGAGCGTAGATGTCGCCAATCAATTGATCGGGCTCGCGGACATTGCCACGGATGATGCGGGTTAGTGTTTCATCTACCGCGCCTTTGTCCGCAAATTTCATGATCGGGATATACAGACCTTCTTCGTAGACGCTGTGAGCATCTGCCCCGAACCCGCGCCCGCCAATGTCGACGATATGCGCGGTACAGGCGAAGAACCCGACCAACGCGCCATTGTGAAAGGAGGGCGTGACCATCGTGATGTCATGCAGGTGGCCCGTGCCCTCCCATGGGTCATTGGTGATATAGACGTCGCCGTCATGGATATTGTCGCGCCCGATCCGCCGAATGAAATGTGCGACGGCGTCTGCCATGGCGTTAACATGGCCCGGCGTGCCCGTGACCGCTTGGGCAAGCATATTGCCAGCCACGTCATACACGCCCGCCGACAAATCGCCCGCCTCGCGCACCGAAGTAGAAAAGGCTGTGCGCACAAGCGCCTGCGCTTGCTCCTCCACGACCGAAATCAGACGGTTCCACATCACCTGATAGGCGACTTTTGAATGCTCTTGGGTCATTGGGCGGCCCCTTTGGTGACAACGTCGATACAGCCGTCTGGCTGACGGATTGCGTCTCGGCTGGCAGGCACAATGATTGTTGTTTCATCCTCAACCACTGCAACGGGGCCCTTTGCCCGCTCGCCTGTTGCCATGTCGAACCGGTTCACAACATCTGCGTCCAGAAACTTCGCCGATGCCGCGTCGAACAACTGGCGCGCGCCAGCAGGTATTGCCGTGGCTTCACCGTTGGTCTCATCCATCCGCGCGACCTTTTCGGGTGGGGTTGTGGCGTTCACCGACCAGACTGTGATCTCGATATCCATGCCGTCGACCGGACGACCAAACAGTTTGGTATAATCCTCGATGAAACGGGCCTCGAACGTGGCGACGTCTGGGTTCAGCGCTTGGTCTTCGGTCAGCTCAATCGGGATTTCCCAGCCTTGACCGGTGTAGCGCATGTAGACTTTGAATTCGGACAGGATCGGGCTGACTTCGTCGCAAGTGCGCACAAAACTGGTCGCCTCGGCCTTAAGGTCTGTCAGCAGGCTTTTGATCCGCGTTGGGTCAAAGTCGCTGAGTTTCATGTAGACGGAGCGGTTCGCCTCGAAACTGAACGGTGCGCGCAGGAAGCCGATAGCAGAGCCAACGCCCGCCCCTGGTGGCACAAGCAATCTGTCGACCCCAAGCTTTTCAGCCAATCGACCAGCATGCAGCGGAGCGGCGCCACCAAAGGCAATCATCGTATATTCCGTGAGGTCTTCGCCGTTTTCCACGGCATGGACACGTGCAGCGTTGGCCATATTTTCGTCCACCACTTCCGCAACGCCAAACGCAGCTTCCACAGTGTCCATATCCAGCGTATCGCCCACGTGACCCTTCAAGGCGGATTTGGATTGATCTGGGTGCAGCTTGATTGAGCCGCCAGCGAAATTGTCGGGGTCCAGCTTGCCCAAGACCAAGTCAGCATCCGTCACGGCTGGACGTTCGCCTCCGCGGCCATAGCAGGCTGGCCCCGGCTCAGATCCCGCACTTTCGGGGCCAACGCGGATCTGGCGCAAAGCATCAACATGCGCCAAAGACCCACCACCAGCGCCAATTTCAACCATGTCGATCACAGGGATCGAGATCGGCATGCCAGAGCCTTTCTTAAAGCGATAAGTCCGCGCGACCTCGAACACGCGCGACGTCTTCGGCGTCTGGTTCTTGATCAAACAGATCTTCGCCGTTGTGCCCCCCATGTCGAAAGACAGCACTTTGTCCAATCCATACCGCGCCGCGATATGCGCCGCGAAGACCGCGCCCCCAGCCGGACCGGATTCAACCAATCGAACAGGAAAATCAGCAGCGTTCTGGATGGAGATGATCCCGCCACCCGAATGCATCAGGAAAATGCGACATTGCACGCCTTCGGTCTTCAACCGATCCTCCAGGCGGCCCAGATATGAAGCCATCAACGGTTTGATGTAGGCATTGGCCACGACAGTATTGAAGCGTTCATACTCACGCATCTGGGGCGAGACCTCTGACGAGATCGACACCGCGACATCAGGTAGTTTTTCGGCCAGCATGTCGCGCACCAATTGTTCGTGCGTCGGGTTCAAATAGGAATGGATCAACCCAACAGCGACACTCTCAAACCCGGCCTTGGCAATCTGATCGACAACAGCCTCAACCTCGGCGCGGTCCATATCGACGAGGACCAGGCCATTGGCATCAACGCGCCCCGCAACGGTAAAGCGCATTTGACGCGGCAACAAAGGATCGGGGAGGTTCAGGTTCAGATCATACTGCTCAAACCGCGACTCTGTGCGCATCTCGATCACGTCACGGAACCCTTGCGTGGTGATAAAGGCCGTCTTCGCGCCGCGCCGCTCGATCAAAGCGTTGGTCGCCAGCGTGGTCCCGTGAATAATCTGATCAATCTGCGCAGGCGTAACCCCTGCCTTGGCGCAGACCTGATGCATACCATCGATGATCGCATTTTCAGGCGCGGTATAGGTCGTCAGGACTTTCGTCGAAAACGGCACGCCATCTTTTTCCAACACAACGTCGGTAAATGTGCCGCCAATATCAACGCCAAGGCGAACGGAGGGGACTGCCATCTTGGGCTCCTGCTGTGATTTCCCTCCATAAGTGCTCCAAATCTCCTCGAATAATCAAATCGATTAAATTTTTCGTCCCAATCATTTTTTTTGATCTATTGGCAGTGCATTGCAGCCTTAGCAATCTGCGCGGCTTTTTCGACGTAGAGGGCGGCACGGGCTGGGGCGAAGCGTGCAAAAAAGGACAAAGGTTCTGGCGTCCAATCAGTGTCCACTCGGTGTAGCTCACCCGATGCGATCTCAGCTGCCACAAGTCGTTCAGGCAACAGCGCAACTCCCAACCCTTCAAGCGCCATTGGAACACAAGCCGTTAAAGCACTGGAATGGACAATCCTCTCGCTTCGCAATCCGCGCTCAGTTGCAAGCCGGTGCAAAGCGGCACAGGCCTGTGTGTGTTTTGCGTGGGTCAAAACTGTTAAGTCAAACAGCTCGGTCAAGGATGGCGTTGCGCTGATCCGATTGATCAGGTCCGAATTGGCCACCCAACAATAGTTTTCTTGCCCCAACGCATCGCTTGCGAAAGCCTTTGATTTGAAAGGGCCGGTTTGAAGCGCCAGATCGAGCTGCCCTTCCATCAATCTTGCATCAATCGCGGTTGAAAGATCGACCTCCAGCTGAATGCGCAGCTTGGGGTAGGCCTCCCTCATCATTCGCAAGAACCCCTGCAACCACGTGCAGGCCACAAGTTCTGTCACGCCCAGCCGCAAGGTTTCCTCGATCAATTCCCGACGGCCAGCTTCTTCAATAAGAGCCTCTCCAGCCCACAAAACCTCGCGCGTCTTCTTTAGTAGCTTCTCGCCGTTTGCCGTCAAACTCACAGAACCGGCATCGCGGATGAGCAATGTGACGTTGAGCGCGGTTTCAAGCGCGGCGATGCGCGCAGATATATTTGGCTGGGTTGTCCCAAGTGCAAAGGCTGCAGCCCGAAACGTGCCAGAATCAACGACGGAAGCAAACGCCTCCAACTGTTTGAGTGTGATCTGGCTTTTGATCATCTTTGCCTTGCCGATAGAAAAAGTTAATACTCACCTTATCTGCTTTCGGGTTCTGAACAAGGCCGTCCCGAAGGCTTGACGTCGTCTGATGCCTTAAAAACGAAACGCTTCCTCAAAGCCGCCGTTCGCTACAGCTTATCCGAACGGCGGCTTTGGGCCGTTTGCATCCCTTTCCTAATCTTCTACGCTTTTGATTGCAGCGCATTGGATTGGAAAGGTCTCCCATGCCCCGATACATCACTCTTCGTCCCGATCTTTATGAACTCCTCCGTCACGAAGCAAAGGTTCACGACCGGACGATCCGATCACAGGCATTGCACTGGCTCATTATCGGCAAAGCGGTTGAGACATCTGGCCTCTACGGCACATCAAACCCGCGCTCGCGCAAAGCAGCCTATTGCGTGGACGTGCGTTCCGAGAATGATCGCGCGCCCGCAGCGCTTCACCGACCAACACGCTTTAATGCCGCTCGGAGGGTCCTCGTGTCGCTCGATCATCCAGGCTTCGAACTCAGTTCGGAGGTTGAGACACCCGTACTCGGGCGCCTGAAGACACGCTGCGAGACCCTGCTGTTGTTCAACGCGCTCACGAAGCCCTTGCTGACATGATCGAGGAGGTCGTCCTTAAGCCTGATCCTGAAGCACAAGACGGTTACGCGATCATGCTACATGGTGATTGTGCTGGATTCTTAGGGGCTTACGGGAGTGTGCCAAAAGAAAAACTCCCGGGCGCTGTTTTGCGAGCCGGGAGTCAATTTTCTGTGGTTGCGGGAGTAGGATTTGAACCTACGACCTTCAGGTTATGAGCCTGACGAGCTACCGGGCTGCTCCATCCCGCG
>NZ_JBXWQF010000039.1:0-11439 GCF_059612245.1 Ruegeria sp. CDSA079
GATCCGCGGTAGAAGTCCATTCCCCACACCACGCTCCCTTGTAAGACTGTCCAGACCGCCATTCTGACACGCCGCCGACGACGACCGCTTTGAGCCCAAAACCGACACCGAAGAAAATGCCAGACGACGCCAAAAAGTAGCGTCGCCCGATAGTCGCGGCTGTCGCTTTATTCTACCAGTTCCAGATCACCAGGACGCCAGGTCTTGTCGAACCAAGGCTCGAGCGGTCCGTAGAGGCGCATCATCACGTTGAAGCTTTGCCCGGGCATGGTTTGCGCCCAGTTGTTCTCCCAACCTTCTGGGGCTTCCGGGCCAAAATAGATGCTGGTACTCCCATCCTCATTCGGCTTTATCCCCGGTCGATTAGAGTCGATACCACCGGATTGCTGGTCAGTTTCAAGGATCGACCGTGTCTGTCCGCTATACAACATAAACGACGCAAAGTTTTTCGCGGGAACGGGTGCCGGGAGCGTTACCTTGTAGGTTTTTGAGCCATCCAGGTACTGTCCGTTGTTGTCTCGCGCCGTCATCGCATAGACAGACCCCGTACCGACCGGTGGCGAGGTCATCGCAGGCGTTATGCCCGTCGCCATATAGAAAAAGTATGAACGGTCATCGAGTATGCGTGCACCGTCCTCAAGAAACAGATAGCTCTGACGTTGAAACGGTGAGTTCCATTGCCGGTCTTCATAAAAGAAAACTCCCGGATCGCGCGAGGCATACGTAATCGCTCGCGCCGTGGCATTTGCTATCGCTGCTGCCTCCTTGAAAATGGCCTGCATACGGGCATCGGGTTCGAAGGGCTCGCCCTTCCTGATCCCTATGGAAGCAAACGTTCCTACAATTTCCGGACTGAACGCACCAATTGGATTGTTTTCGAGCGCGACGTGGATCTCTTCAAAAAAGTCTTCGTTGTTCGCGTGAACAGTGTTGTGTTGAACACCGGAGATATTCAGGAAAATTTCCGCGGGAGGATTGTCCGCTTCACTAAGCGGATAGATATTCAGACCCGCCTTGATCTCGGCAACAGGGCCAGCCGTATCTCCGTCTGCGTCTGGCGAGCGTCTTAGCAACAACCAGTGCTCATATGTCTTTGTGCGTAGTTCGAAGTAGCCCTCGGGCACCGGCGTTTCATCGTCGTTGTGCAAAAGTAGATACTTGCCACCTTCTCCCTTATCCGCGCCAAGCGCCCCGATATCCGTCACATAGTCAAACGCGGCGTCATCAAGCAACCCAAGCAGGCCTGCCGGAACCTCAATCACCATCGGGCCATCCGAGATATCGACATTCGAACCAATGTAGATTGTGGTTGTATTGGGCGTCAGCCAGATGGACCGCGCGTCCAGCAGGTCTTCTGCAATCACGACGTCATTGGGATTGACGCCCAAGTCTTCGTATCCCTGAAACATAGCTCGAAGCGAAGCGATCTTCATGCCATCCAGGAAAGCAGTCGTTGCTCTGATCAGATCAAGGTTGTCGAAGACTTTCTCCACCGTCTCAGGTGATGGCATACCATCGAAGAATTCCAGATCACCAAGCGTCTGGGTCTCGACCTTGTCTGGTGTAAGAACATTCTCAGGAACGTCGGCTTTGAATTCTTGGGCTGAAGAATGCGATGCGAGTATCAGGGCAGTCAGCACAGCTAACGACTTTGTTTTCATTGTTCGCTCCATTGGGAATTACTGTTTGTTTTGATCAGTTTACTTTTTCTAGATCGCCCAGCATCCAGCCACTCTCCAGCCATCCTTCTTGCGGCCCATATAGACGAAACAAAAGGAAGTACGGCTCTGTGGTTGGTATCCAGTTGCTTTCCATGCCTTCCGGTGCTTCTGGTCCAAAAAAGATGTCGTAAGAACCGTCTTCATTAGCCTGCATCGCATCAGTGTCGCGCTCGGACAAACCGACAGGATCAACGTTCCGAATGAAGCTCTTGGTCTCCATCGAATAAACAATCACGGACCAGAAATCGTCAGCAGGTGTATCCGCTGGGACGTTCAGTTTATAGGTCTGATTGTGATCGTACATTTCCCCGTCGCTGTCGCGCAGGCCTGTCAGATAAAATGTACCTCCGCCCAGTTGTTTCGGCAGGTATGTAATCCAGAAATAACTGCCGCCCGCACGCGCATCCACAAGGACTTCGGTCTCAGTCTCATAGGGGAAACCAGCCTCGGGTTGACCATCCGCGAAATCCCAAATCAACCACTGGCTCCTCATCTCGCCGCTATCGTCGACCCAAAGTGGGATCATGGCTTTCCCGGGCGTCACAAAGTAGTTCTGCATCGAGGCGTACGCGAGCAACAATCCCTCGTTCATTGCCTGCATTTGAAGTTCACTTGGTTCGAAAGGCTTTCCCTTCTCGATCCCGAGATCTTTCAGAAAATTCACCATAACCTTGTCTTGTGGACGGATCGGGTTGTTTTGAACGTAATCGTTCAGGTCCTGAAAGAATGTCTCGTTGTAGTATGGAAGCGAGTCGTACGGCACTTCTCACGCTTCCAGATAGTTGTTGGGTGGTGGATTGTCAGCCTCAGACAGGTAGTACACTTTGATCGTCTGAGCGTAGTCGGCCGCATCGGTGTCCGTTCCGCCATTCTTCAGTTTTGGCCGGAACGAAAACCCATATTCGTAGGTATCTGTTTCAAAGGGAAGGTATCCTGCTTCAGTTAATTCCTCCAGGGACATATCCCATTCGTAGCCTGGAGGTAGCATGAGGTACTTGCCGCCGGCACCTTCATCGAAACCATCGGGACCAACGTCCACGATAGGAACATCCCAAGCATTCACGATTGTACCGAAGTAGTTAACCTTGTCGGTGGCAGCGGGCACTTCAATGACAAGGGGACCGGGTTCGGAGGTCATTGAAGCCCAAGCATAGGCCGTAACATCGTTAGCCGTAAGAAACCCATGTTTGGAATCGAACGGCTTATTGAGATAAATGATGTCGTTGTAGTCGCCACCGAGGTCGCGGCGAATGCCCTTCAGAAAATCGATCATACCAGCGGCGGGCATCCCCCAGATTGCAGTCTGAGTGGCGCGCTGCACCATGATCTTGTACTCGATGTCCTCGACTTCGGCTGATCGTGCAAGGATGTCACCCCTGTCGTTGAAGGACTGGGAAAGAACTGGCGAGGAAGAAATACCCACAATAAGCGCCACGCCAAAAAGATGCGTCGACAAACTGCTGTGTGATGGTCCAAGTATTTTCATGGCGCAATGCTCCCTGCTGTTTGTGGAAAGCTTGCACATCCGTTCAGCCGATGCGTATCATTTCACGACACGCGGGCGAACAAGCGGGTTGACGGATTGAACCTACCACCGATGATTTCGGCCAAGGCCTTGGGCGCGATGCCCCAGTTTGTGCTTGAGGCCGCTGGGGAGAGACGCCTGTTGCGTGCTTTTGACTCTGCCGATCTTCCTGATCACTTCATTGAGGAAAGAGGCGGTTACATCTCGGAGCATGCTTTGGCGACCTTTGTGCACGAAGCCGCACGATCCTCGGGACAACAAAACATCGGATTGTTGTGGTCACCGTATCTCACTGTCGCTGACTACGGCGCCTGGGGGAGTTACGTTCTTTCTGCTCCAACGCTGGGGGCAGCGCTAATACGAGCTTCTGCCGTCATGCCATTTCATTCGTCCACGGATCGCGCGTGGCTTGAAACTTCGGGCACTAGCGCGCGCTACTGTTATCGTTTTGGACTTCGCTCGCATTTCGCGTATCCGGACATCGGTTTCTCGGCCGTTGGGGTTTTTCTGAGCATATTCCGCGCGTATTTAGGAAACGACTGGAAGCCATCGGCCGTGCTCTTGGACTTCCCGAAAGTTCCTGGGTTTGTCGAGGCAGAAGACACTTACGCTTGTCCTGTAATCTGGAACACCACCCGCCTTGGGGTTGAGTTTGAAGCTTCGGCTTTGAGCTCCGAAGCCACGCCCAAAAAACTCACCGGCGGCTCGATAACTGTCGGAGATATTTCTCGCGAACGATTTGGCGGCCCACCTCAAACACTTAGAGAACAAGTCGAGGAAGTGGTTTGGCAACAACTTCATCGGGAGGAAATGTCGATTGATGCCACCGCGCGTTCGCTCGATCTTGGCGTTCGCACACTACAGCGGAAGTTATCAACCGAAGGGGTTCGTTTTCGCGAAATCGTCAACGATGTCAGGGTAGCAAGGGCCGAGGAACTCCTCACAGATACGCGCGAGACAGTCTCCAGCATCTCCTCAATGCTAGGATATGAAACCGCAAACAATTTCAGCCGCGCATTTAGGAAGTTGACAGGACTGGCGCCCTCTGACTATCGCAAGATGAACTCCGACCATAGTTGACTTGTGGGTCGCGAGACCAGTCTTCGAATGCCTGCTTTGTCCGCACTGCCGCCGTTGACCAGGTCGGGACAGCTCATATGCCCAACCAAAACTGTCAGATGACCACTGTGAGCCCAAAGCAGTCGTTACAAAATATGCTTTGAGCAAAGGACTTCATCTGGAACTCAGTCCAGCGTGTTCTTGTAGACTTTGCCGTCTTTCATGATCAGATCGAAATTCTCATGCGGGTCTGCGATCAGGTCGATATCTTGCAGCGGATTGCCGTCCACAAGGATTAAGTCGGCATAAGCGCCCTTTGCGATTACACCCAAATCACCTTGTTGATAGGGGTGGCGCGGGCCTGAGAGTTTGAGCAGTTCAGCATTGGTTGAAGTCGCCATTTTCAGCACCTCGTATGGCGTGTACCAGCGCTGCAATTTGGCAAGGAACGCGCCTTGACGTTCGGCCAGTTTGGGATCGAACAGGATATCGGTGCCAAAGGCGACTTTCACGCCAACTTCTTTCGCCGTTTTGTAGGTGAAATCTGTACCGTTGGTGACGTCGATCCATTTCTGCTGGCTAACAGGGTCGTCGAAAGAAAAGCCATCCTCGTCATCCAGCAGGGGCTGCACTGACAACCAAACTTCATTGTCGCGCATCAGTTCCATCGTTTCGCGGCTCATCAAGAAGCCATGCTCGATGGACTTAACGCCAGCGGCAACGGCAATTTCCACGGCCTCGTCCGTGAAGACATGAGAAGCAACATAGGTGTTGTAGGTGTCGGCCACCTCTACGAAAGCCTCGATTTCGGCCTTGGTATATTGGCGTACATCCAGAGGGTCATAAGTGGATGACACCCCGCCACCGGTGGAAATCTTAAGCTGGCTTGCGCCCATGCGCATGATTTCACGCGCGCGTTTGACCACTTCCGGAACACCATCAGCCTGCGCCATCAAACCAACGCTGTACCAGTACCATTGCGAATCCGCGCCGTTCGTCGGAACCGCTTGGTAGGGGCGATAGTCAAAGTGGCCGCCGGTTTGTGTCACGGGTGGGCCGGACGGCAGGATACGGGGGCCTTCGATCTCGCCTGCGTCAATCATCCGTTTTATGGCAAATGAATTGCCGCCAACGTCGCGCACCGTTGTAAAGCCGCGCATTAACGTGCCTTCGGACCCGATGGCACCCCGCACCGCGACTTCAAGAATATCGCCGGTCACAACCACACTCTGCGGATTGCAACAGTAAAGCGTGTGCCAGTGTACGTCGATCAGGCCCGGCATCAACGTGCGCCCGCCGCCGTCGATCACGATACCATTGGCGACGGCGAGGGGTTCTGAGGACACATCTGTGATCAGATTGTCGGTTACAACGACATTGGCATTTGTAATCATTTTCTCATTCACACCATCAAACACGTTGACGTTTGTGAACAGTATCGGCCCCCCATCCTGGGAGAGCGCTTGCGAACTGGCTATAGTGAGAAAAACCGACGAAACCGCCGCAAGTTTGGGAAAATGCATTCTAATTTCCTCAGAAAATTCTGTCGGAGAAACCATCCCAGCGGAAGCAAGCTTTTTCAAGGATTCCCTCACTTTTCTGCAAGGTCGGCTTTGTCCGCACTGCCGACCTCTGGCGCGCTTGGAGGCCTTTGATGGCTGACGGAAGTTGTCAGATGACCGCTCTGAGCCCCCATTCACAAATTCCGCATGCCGCATGAATGACCGCTTTGCAAGGCACCTGCTGCCAACTCGCACCCGCTGCCTGCGGTGCCTCGTCAGAAAGACCGCAGGAACCTCAATTCAACCGTTTGGTCGCCCCGCCGCCGCCAACATTCAGGCAGTCCGGACTGAAATAGAGCCCGCCGCTACTGAACTCCGACAGGATGCCCTGTTTGCCGTTCATCGCGTGTGTCACTGTGCCTTTAATTGCTGGACGCTGGTTTTAAAAAGTTGAGCAAAATCAGTGCTTGATTGTGCCTTTAATTTCTGGACTGTATCATTAATTACCGGACTGTGCCCTTAATTCCCGGACGAAGTGTCCTGTGGATAAGTCGCGTGGGGATGATCTTGTCTAATGAAATAGAGAACCCAGAAGAAAGAGCGCTCGCAGTTGAACGGGCCAATGCGTTGCGTCCAATACTGGAACTTGAGGAGTCAGGGCAAGATATAGGACCGCTACTGTTGGAAGCGGCCAAGATTATGGGCGTTTCGAGAAGCACCGCTTGGGATTTTTACCGCCGTCTTAAGATTAATGATGGGCGCGCGAGCTCCTTACTCCCTAAACGACGCGGTCCGAAGCATGGCTCACGTCGCCTGGAGCCAGATGTAGAAAGCACTATCGAGCGCGTTCTACGTCAACACTATCTCGTTCCAGAACCCCCAAGCTTTCTGAGGATCGTCAGCGAGATCCGGGCAGAGTGCGCGGCGAGAGGCTATCGCCTTCCCACTCGGCGTACGATCAAGTCGCGTGTCGACGCTATGGATCAACGCGAGGTGATGCGGAAACGGAAAGGCGCAAAGGCGGCGAGGCAAGTTTTCGAGCCGAGGGTAGGGGCCTTGAATGTGGAGCGCCCTTTAGACGTTGTCCAAATCGATCACACTCTGGCTGACATCATTCTTGTCGATCAATTCGAGCGTAAACCTTTGGGGCGACCCTGGTTGACTCTCGCCATCGATGTCGCGACTCGCGTTGTTCTGGGCGTACATGTGAGTTTTGATACACCGTCAGTCTTGTCCATCGGTTTGTGTCTGCACCATTGCGTGCGAACGAAGTCGATCCGGGCGCCAGAGATACTGGAGGAGTTGTATTGGCCTGCTGCTGGGATTCCGCAAGCCGTTCATGTTGACAACGGGCGGGATTTCCGAAGCAACGCCTTCCAGTCGGCCTGTGCAGATTGGGGAATCTCAATCGAGTACAGGCCACCAGGTCGCGCGCATTATGGCGGCCATATCGAACGTCTTATAGGGACAACCATGGGCGCAGTTCATGTACTTCCGGGAACAACGCAATCATCCCCCAAGGACAAGGGGGATTACGACAGCTCTGACAATGCGGCGATGACGTTGGAGGAGTTCGAGGATTGGCTGCACTTGGAGATATGTCGCTATCACAATACCCGTCACAGCGGATTGGGGAGAGCACCGCTGGCGGCTTGGGCAGATCTCGGTGGTGATGGCGCAGGCAGAAAGGTCGTTGATACCGAGGCGTTACGCATCAGCTTTCTTCCTTCCGAACGTCGTCAGTTGGCGCGAACCGGGATCAAGCTGTTTTCTGTCGGCTATTGGAGCGACGCATTTGGTCCAATGATCGGCCGTGGCGTCGGGAAGGTTACTGTAAAATACGACCCTCGCGATATGTCCCAGATTTGGGCTGTAAATGACGAAGGACGGACCATAGTAGCGCGCTACAAGAATCTGTCGCGGCCACGGATTTCGCTTTGGGAGTCGCGGCGTGCGCGTGCGATATTTCACGAACGCCACGGCGGGACGATCCCGGAGGCGATGCTGTTTCAAATTATTGAAGAACAAAGGCGCATCGCGCACGCGGCAAAGCAGCAAACCCTGGCGGTGCGGCTGGAGGGTGAACGTCAAGCGCGACTTCCTAACGACAAAACCAGACGCGATCCATCCCGCGAGATGTTCGCGATCGATACCAATAATCCGGATCTTCCTACCTACCCGATAGATGACATTCATGGAAACAAACGAAAGACTTAACCTGGTCCGCAGTGACCGGTGGATCGCATTCGATCGCGCAAATATTGTACTCAACAGGCTCAATTCTCTCATGGAGATGCCAAGACAGTCCCGGATGCCTGGCCTTATGGTTTACGGTAGTTCAGGGATAGGAAAGACCATGATCGCTAAGCGAATGGAAAGCCTGTACCCAACTCAATACGAAGCAGATATTGGCGTTACCCAAACACCGATCCTGTTATTGCAGGCGCCACCCGCCCCTGATGAAAGGCGTTTCTATCAGCACATTCTGGCATCAATCGGTGCGCCCATGTGGGGGCGGCACACAGTGTCCGAACTGGAGGTGCGCGCCCTCAGCCACTTGCGCGACATGGACCTGAAGATGATCATGATCGACGAAGTCCACAACTTGCTGGCGGGCAGCTATCGCGAGCAACGGCGTTTCCTGAATATGCTGCGGTTCCTCGCTAATGATCTCTGTGCATCTCTCGTCGTCTTTGGTGTGAATGAAGCGGTCGACGCCATTCGCGGCGATGAACAACTGGCCCGGCGTCTGGACGAGCATTTCTTGCCGTTCTGGGAAGACGATATCGAATTCTCTCGTCTTATCCAGACGCTGATTGCTGCGATGCAATTGGAACGCGGGTCCAGCCTCAGTGTGCATTCGCTTCGAACCATTCTGGGTGTGACAGGCGGTGTTACGTCGCGAGTATTCACAATGGTCAAGGCGCTTGCGATAGACGCTATCGAGACAGGCGAGGAGCGTATCACGGATGAGGCGGTTCAAGCCTGGCAACCGATCTGGGCCAAGCACAGCTGGAACATTCGAAGACAGGCCGTTCCTGCGTTTTAGTGACTATTCTTCCGCTGCCGAGGCGTCCTCCGCCGCTACAAGACGAATTGTTATCAAGTTGGGTCACCCGGCTTGCTGAAGCCAATTATTGCTCTGTTCCTGAATTACTTGGCTATCTCGGGCTTTCGGGTGATAAGCCGCCGGAGACCAGTCACGATCTGCGAGGCGCAAATTTCGATCGGTTCGGTACTCTGGCTCATCTGCCGTCGAGTGACATACAGGGCATGTTGCTCAAGCGTCGCGCAGGGTTTCCAGTCGAATGTGTGCCCTGTTCAGACTTTCAGTACTGTCCGACATGTACGCGGAAAGTGCCTGGAGTTTCCCTGCGGCACTGGCGCTATGCTTGGTCTATGATCTGCAATTCCTGCGGTACTGGCCTGTTACCTCTCGGCACGGCGCCAGGTGCAGAGTTTAAAGTTCCCTTACGGTTGGAAGTCCGAGCTTTGAAGGGCGCAGCGTGGTTGGAGCAACTGTATTGGCGCGGAAGTCAGCATGTTGTTAGGCAATTGGACTTGGCGCTACAGGTTGTACGGGTACTTGCGCCAGAACTTCGTCACGCGGGGCTTTGCTCCAAATCCCGCCATGACCGGTATACTATGCTCGCTGCTGTTCACCTATTGATGACGCGACCATTGGTGGCCGTATCTATTGCGATGCGACGTGATCCTTCAGCACGAGATAGGCTACGCATGGCATTCCCTGTTCAACGCAATTTATTGGATCAACTCGTTCACCTTTCATGCAGTTCGCCAACCCCGGCGAAAGATGATCGCAAAATTCAGAAGGCCTGGTTCCCGGCACGAAAACCGGACAACACAACTAAACCCGATTTTCTGGCGGCGGCTAAAAAAGCAATCGAACAACTCGGTGTGAATGCGGACCGTGCGGAGTTGCTCCGATGCGCGGATCGCACCCTCGAAAAAAGTCGCCGCTAGCCTGTGGATATCCGAGAATTAAGGGCACAAAACCGGGCCAAATGTCCGGCAATGTATTTGCGTCCAGTAATTAAGGGCACAGTGACAATGGGAGGAGGTGATCCAGGTCGCAACCCAGATGTTCGACACGCCCAGTTCGTCCGCTCAAGGTTTCATGGGTGGCGTCGAAGGCATGTTCTGCGCCATGGCGATGTTAGCAATCAAAAGAAAGCGGCCATACATTTCCGAGATCCTGCGCCTGGTCAAAACGACCAAGCAAAAGGATTACGAAAAAATGGCTGAAGAAGTCGGCTATGCCCGGGCGGCAGATGAGTTCCTGAATCTTGCAGCCGAAGAATCCAAAATTCTGCGGTCAACGATTTCGGTTATGAACAACTCCGGCCTTCAGCTCTGGCGCAACCCGTCTGTGGCCAGAGCCACGCAGGGCAATGACATCAACTTTGAGGATCTGCGTCGGCGCCCCACCTCGATCTACTTTTCGGTGCCGGGGAAAAAGGTCAAAGAGTTCCGGACGCTCATCCGCCTGTTCTTCCTCGATCTGGTGAACACCATCGAAACGCACGAACCGGGCGAAGATGAGCCGTTCAAGGTTTTGATGCTGCTCGATGAGTTTCAGCGCCTCGGCCATCTGGAGCGTGTGGTCGAAGCCTATGACACCATGCGATCGTTCGGCGGCAGGCTCGTGGTGATTTCTCAAACGCTGTCACGTCTTCAGGACATTTATGGGCACGAGGGCGTGCGGGCGATGCTGGCAAACGCCGGGACGCAGATGTTTGCAGCCTCTGAGGATTCAGAGGTACGCGAACATGTGTCCAGGTCTATCGGTGACAAAACAGTAATGAGCAAGTCGAAGTCTCGGGCGCTCGGCAAAATGGAAATGGGCAGCATATCAGAGCGTGAAGAAGGCATTCGCCTGCTCCGGCCCGAACATGTAGGCCGACTGCCGGAAAACGAGGTTGTGCTGATCCGCGAAGGCAAGATGCCGGTGATTGCAAACAAGATCCGATATTTCGAAGATCCTTATTTCATGCAGTTCCTTGGCGGCAAAACTCCGAAGATCAAAGGCACACACCTCGATCTGGCTGTAGAGCAAGCCAGGGACACGGCAAAGGCTATAGCGGAATCCAAGCCCGCCCCTGCCCCAGAGAAAGAGGTTTCGGAAAAGGATAAAGAACTTCAGGCGGCATTTGATGCGCAGCGCACGGTCGCAAAGCGGAAAAGCCGGTCAGCGAAAGATATGGCGATGGAGAAAATGAGAGCCAAACGGCCAGAAAGCAGTGCCTCCGCTTGACGGGGGTGCTGTTTCAGTAAATCTGCGTTTAACCATGTTCGTGAGAACATAGCGGTCTAACTATCAGAAGGTCATTTAAGATGAGATTGATAGTCGCGATTTTGCTTCCGTTTGTGGTGTACTTCACGATCAGACGCCCAGTTCAGGGCTTTTTCTGACTGCTCTGCGCATTCCCAGTGAATTGCCGCCTGAATCCCAAAAGCTGCCGCCCAATCTTGTTAACAACGTGCATCCAGACCGATGGCCTCCAACCGCCGTGCCACAAGCTACTTGGCAGGAAGGGCCATATTTTGTTGAAAAACTCGGGCTTGATCGGTTGGTAAGTTGCTGATTCAATTCTTCCTAAAGGGAGGGATC
>NZ_JBXWQF010000040.1:0-11042 GCF_059612245.1 Ruegeria sp. CDSA079
TGGTCGTGAAGGAGCCAGGATCGGTGAAATCCGAGGCCACCATGTCGTTTGGGTTGGGTATCAGCCTGAAAGACATCGTTTTCATTGAAACTCCCTTGGTGCGAGGTGATCAATCGATGACTCGGCTTTTGATTCCCTCAGCTGTGATCATAGCACAAATCGGCTCGCGCCTGCATGGACGGCTTTGGCACAACCCGCTGCTAGGCATAGATATTGAAGACACGCTCGCCATCGCTGAAGCTACTGAGGTATAATTTTTTTAGGCCGCTTCCCAGCGGCCTTTATTGAAAAAATCTCGCAAGTACGACTATCAGTCCAGAGCAGGCTTTTTCACCCTGCCTTTCAGTTTCCGAAGTGCGGGACCAAGCGGCCACCGGAATAACGCCGTAGTAGGTCCATTTTTTCAGACCAAAATATAGTCAATCTAGAGCGCGCAATCTGCTTCCGGGACCGACAACGATTTAGCCTCGGTCGTTCAAATCCAATGCTCGATAAGTGCCCTCCGGCAATCCTGCCTTCCGGAAGGCATCAACGTAGGGCGCTATAAGAGCGTCCGGACGCTGGTAACGGCGATACACCCAAACAATATCGGCGATTTTCACGCCGGGGCGCGTGGCTTCAAGCCGGTTTCGGGCGCGCTCAAGTTCGTCAGCGCGTCCAAGCCTGGCGAGAACCGTGACTTCGGGGATCATCGACCACCAATAATCCAGCAGCACGCCCTTGCGCGCTTCGGCAAGCGCAAGTTCGTATTCACCCTTGTGAAAGTGGTATTCCGAGAGCGCTTGATGCCAATCCTTGATGGTCGACCCTGGGTCGAGGTCGATAGCCCGCCGTACAAGTGCCGCGCCCAGATCGAAACGCCCGGTCCAGACCAGCCAGTAGCCGAATTCCGCCTCCACGCTGCGGTCGCCTCCAATAGCGAGCGCGTCCTCCGCCTCGGCGAAAAAGCCGTCGCGATCCCCATTCATGAGCAGAAGAATACCCAAGATAAGTCGGACACGGGCCGAGTTTGGGTTGAGTGCCTTGGCTTCGTTGGCGGCAGCCAAAGCTCGGTTGAGTTTTTCCTCATATGTGCCAGCATAGCGATCCCCAAAAAAGCTTAGATCTACACGCAATGCCTCGGCCAGCTGCGCCCAGGCGCGCCAATAATCCGGCTCTTCCGTGATTACCCTTTCAATGCAACCATGGACCCGCTTCTGCACATCCGGTCTATCGTACAAATCGTCATAAAACATGGTGCATTCATACGACGACAATCGTTCCGGCGGTTTTGCCCGTGCCCGCCTTTCGTCTGTTCGCCTGATGGCGCCGCGCGTGTCACCAATCGCAACTGCAACGCGCTCGGTGATCCGAGATTGCACATCAAAGAGATTGGCGGTCGTAAGGTTCTCATCGAACGCCTCGGACCAGACCTGCGCTCTGCTCTGGGTGTCGATCAGGCGTGCCGTAACTCGCAGACGATCACCCGCTTGTCGTACCGTACCTTCAAGCACCAAATCGGCACCCAAGGCTTCACCGATACCGCGCACATCCTGATGTTGCCCGCGGTAGGAGAAAGTGGTGTGCCGCGATAAGACGTTGAGGTCGCGATAGCGTCCGAGTTCGATAATCACATCCTCGCTGATGCCATCGGACAAGTAATCTTTCGACGGGTTTCCACTTAGGTTCTCGAACGCCAAAACCGCTATCGTAGGACCTGTAGGCCGGGTCAGAGCCGTAGCCTCGTCAAAAGGAACGGCTTCATTGGCACCCCAGCGATGCATGCCTTGCCAAACCACAAATGCCGCAGTGATCAGAAGCGCTCCGCCTATTGCCACCTGAACGCCACGGCTCCTAACCCAGCTGCGGCGGCTGATTGCTCGGCTCTGAGGATTTACATGATAAATTCGCACCGGCTCAGAAATGTTCTTCAGGCGGGTTTCGCCCAAGTATTCGAAACCAACGTTAGCTTTGCCGGCTGCCTGAGTTGCAACAACTTCAGACACGCAAACGCTACCAGGCTCCGCCAACTCCTCAATCCGTGCCGCGACATTTACACCGTCACCATAAAGGTCATCGCCATCGATCATCACGTCGCCAAGATTTATGCCGATCCTCAATTCAAGCTGCTCTTCAGGAGACAGGTTGTCGTTTCTCTTCGCCAGTTTCGCTTGGATTTCAGCCGCGCAGTTCACTGCATCAACGACCGAAGCAAACTCCACGAGCGTTCCGTCACCCATTAGTTTGACGATGCGACCATGATGTTTCTCAACCTGTGGATCGAACAGCTCCGAACGAAGTGCTTTGAGAGCGTTCAAAACGCCGATCTCATTCGCGCCCATCAAGCGTGAATAACCAACCACATCAGCGGCCAAGATCGCGGCAAGTCGACGTTCCATTGGTGAAGTTTACGTCAGAAAGGTTCGCCATTCCAAGAAACGTCAAAACACAATCTGGTATGCACGCTTGATCGGTGGACGCTACGGTAAAAAACGAAAAGAACCTAACTGCTGAAACACTGGACCTGAACGAATACTCCCAGCCGATTGTGTTGAAAAAATCCAAGTTCGCGCAAATTCGAATGCAAAATTGCCCTTACAGGCCCGATTGAAATTTTTAGCCGAAAGGTCGGCCTAAATCAGTTGCTGGCCGCCAGCGAGTGTCTCAACGCTCGTCATCGATATCGGTGGTGATCTATTGCGATTGATCGAGGTTCGCAGAAAATTTAGGCTTTCCAGTTTTTTGAGTATTTCAACACAGTCAGCCCGAACCGGACCTTCAAAACCAAGCTTTGGTATTCTAGCGATGCGGAGAGGCTGTATGAAAACTCCGGCCCATGAGCTCTCTCGTCGCGCTCGATTTCGGCGCCTGTGCAAAAGCTCTCTTAGAAGTGCGAGAGAACACACATAGAGGCTGTTTTCGGCGTTTTTCGCCGGACAGTCAGAGTTTTTACGCAGTCTCCGGACAAAGCCGCCGATTGATATACGGCACTAAGATTGGTCGGAGTAGACCACGGTATTTCGGGACTTTCTGGTCATTCAGTTTGGGTTCTCCAACCATTTGGTTGCACTTTCGCGAACGTCATCGGGAATCTCTGTGGCCTGGCGGGTTTCAAGGCTTAGCAGCACGCATTTGAATTCGGTTTCGAACGCCATCTTGTTGCCGTCAACTCGAAAAAGCCGATGCCTAAAGGTCATGGATTTAGAGCCAATCGCTACAACTTCTGTCTCCAGCCGTATCGAGTCGCCAGCAGTAAGCTCTGCGCGGAAATCGCTTTGGGCGTTGACAACGGCGAATGAAACCCGGCGTCCCGTACGCATATCGTTTGCGGTTAACCCCATTTCAGATTGAATGGCTAGTACACCGTCGGAACATGCGGCGAAGTACCTCGAAACATTCATATGTCCAAGAAAATCGCAATCCGTTGGATCAACGACCGAGCGAAATGAAACCATTGCTGACATGTGGTTGCTCCTCTCGAAATTGCATAGAATTCTTACAAGAATGGGCATTGCATGTCATCTTGTGGAACAATCGGCCAAGTATAGACCAGCATTTTGGTAAGTCTTAAGAAATGGAGTGTGCGATGCCCTCAATTGAAATTCAGGTGCTTGAAGGTGTGTTTTCGGCAGAAGAAAAAGGCAGGATAATACAAAATGTCACCAAGGCCTTCGGCGAAGTCGCCGGGCAAACATCACCTCACAGCTTCACTCATGTTACGTTCCAGCCAAACGGAAAATTTGGGATAGCAGTATATCGAGGACCTGACTTCGAAAGGTCGGTAAATTTCAAGTCGCTTCCGGAAGAGATCAGATCCCCGAATGCAGTGTTGAAACGTTTGGACCTTGTGAAATGACTAGAGGTTGAGTTTCAGCTCAACTTTATCAGGGACCAGATCGTTTATCATCTCTTCTATCCGGGCTTCTGAAAGCCCTCCCGAGGTGATGAAAAGCAATGAGACGCGAGACTTTCCGGGGACGTGGTGTTTTCTGACCAGCTTCCAGCCAGCGTCTGCGGCCATGGCTTCAATGTCCCCGCTGACTTTCAATGAGTGCTCTTCGTTTGAAGCCTTGAGCGAAATTTCCACGCCCTTGTTTCGCCCACCGAGCCAAATGAAACACCAACATACAACCGCCACCAGTGTGGCCATCAAGGGTAAGCCCAGCCCTACCGCCAGCCCAAGCACGGTGACTATAATCATTTCCACCGTGTCGACCGGGTCATCCATATTTGATCGGAACCTTAACAGAGCTCCTATTCCAAAAATCACGAACCCGATCATCGATCCGTGCTGTACGACCAGAAACCCAACCGCCATGCCGACAAGCGCATAAAGGAAGAACAGTCGCGGCATGACGATATCGCTGACACTTCTACGGGCTTTACGTCTCACCGGATGATAGACGATCAAGCCAGCCAGAATGATCGTGACGATCACATCGAGAGTAAAGAAATACAGTTCCTGTTTGCCACGAAACTGCGTCCACTGGCGTTCGATGAGAATTTCCGATTCCGAAGCCCCGGCCAGCATCGTCGCAGGGTCGACTTGTGACACCGCAGCACCTGGCAACAGCAGCATCAACAACACGGTCACAAATGTGAGGGTCGTATTCAACTTGTCTTCCTTCCTGCTCACGCCAAAGGCTTACGCTTCACCAAAGGCACATCGTGCCCTATTCAATTCAATCGCAACAGGCGGGATCAGGTAAAGAGATTACCGTGCATTCTTCGGACATCGCGTCCGGACTGTGATACGAACGCTGATACAAGGATATGGTCCAAGCGCGAGAAAATTGAATGGCAGAAAACAAAGTGTTTCCGTCAAAACCTACAATTTCACGGTGTTTCTGCAAACTTAGACGACTCGCTTTTACGGCCAGCTTGGTTGCGGCAGCCTTCTTGCCTTGGACCGATTTTGCCTACGCCGAAAGTGCTGGTTTGGTTCTGGTCGATAAATTCAAGGTGGCAGACAAATCAGAGGGATTTTCAGAGCCTTCCGGTTTGGCAATGTCTAACACTGAAGGCTTCTTGTGGTCTGTAAGTGATGCCGAACCTAAACTGCACCTACTCGGAGTCGACGGGGTATTAGGAAACTCTTTCAAGTTGCCAGCATTGGCAGGATCAGATTTGGAGGGTGTTGCACCTCGAAAAGATGGGTCTGTTTTGGTGCTTCAAGAAACTGACCGATCAATCCTAGTCGTTCACCCAACTGACCCCATTCAACTGACGACAATACCTCTCGCATCTCTTAAAGGTTACCCGACCGCCGCTGAATTACTCGTCGGCAACCCTTTGAATAAGGGACCCGAAGGTATCGCCGTTGACCCGGAATCCGGGCGGGTCTTCGTTGGCATTGAGGGACAACCAAGGTTGTTAATGGTGTTATCGCCAGAGCTAGACGAAATTATTGAGATCATTCCTTTAGCCCGCGATGCAGGTTTTATCTCCGAGCGTGTAGATGATGATGAACTGGATTTGAGCGGCCTGGCATGGTCCCGGTCCTCGCGTTCTCTTTGGATTGTGAGTGACAAAGGCCGTCAGATCTTCATCTACAATCCAGAATCCAAGTCCGTAAAGTCTATCAGTTTGACGTTCACAGAAGATGGAAAACAAAAAGAAGTTAAACATCCCGAAGGGATCGCTCTCGATGAGATCAGAGGGCTTCTCTATATCCTGACAGATGATGCCAAGAAATCGCGGCTTTATGTTTTTGAGCAACCGGAGTTGTGAGGACTGTCCTACTAGTTCTCTACTCTGCGTGGTTGAAAAGCGGGGTTGTGTAAATGAGTGCCGTCTTATGTGCAGCATATTAAGTAAATCTGCGCTCTGTTCGATATGTTTCTAAAAAACATCACCCATCAATATATTCGAATAGCGTCAGGTTCACACATGCGAACCATGTAATAACGTTGGGCTTCAACATGCTCAGTCTCCTTAAGGTTATCGATAATGCCCGTATCCAATTCGGTTGTAATTGCGATCATTTGCACTTTAGTGGCCTTTGTTGCAGTTCCAAAATACAGCATTGCCCAAACCTGGGACATCGCATCACAGCACTCTGTCAGCGGCGTAACGGTATATGATACGGATGAGCTGTTAACGTTTGCCGGTCAGTTGGCTTTTGATCGGTCAGGGCGCATCACAGCAGTGGATGTCGCATCAACGATCACGCAGATCTACCGAGAAGACGGTTACTTCTTGGCTGAGGCCTGGCCCGGCCCCGATGGGCAGAGCATAATTGTTGATGAAGGGCGCATTCAAACCATCGAAATTGAAGGTGTAGATACGCGCACGTTCCAAACCCTAGAGAAGATTTTTCAGCCCCTCACCACCTCCTATCCCATAACGCTGAAACGATTTGAGCGGGCGGTTATGCTAGCCGAGGACATACCTGACTTGGAGTTGTCGACCGAACTTGATTACCCGGATCAGGCTGGTGCTCGGCTGAGAGTATTGGGAGAGCCTCTGCGCAAACAAGCCGGGAGTGCGACACTCGACAACCCTCCGCGTGAGCTTGGAGAAGCGCTCAGCTTCTATGTCGTGCAAGAGTTTTATTCAACGCTGACCGTCGGGGATTTGCTGCGATTTGAGGGATCAGGCAACTACAATTGGGACAAAGACGATGAGCACTCTTTATGGGGCGCTCTTACCTATCGCACGCCGCTGAACAGCAATGGTCTGTACGGTGAGATCTTCTACGGGAACATAAACGCAAAACGTGACCTCTCAGGGGACTTTGCGAGAACAGATATTGACGGCGAGAACTTCACAGTCGCGATGGGTTACCCCGTGATCCGAGATGTGGCCCGTTATGGATATCTTCTGCTGGACTATCGCCTTTCAAAAGCGGATTCAGTCAGTGGTGGCGTACCACTATCCAGTGACGCGAGTGTCGTTGGCCTTACATATCTTTACGGGCAAAACTATCCAAAGGGACAAGCTCTGGAAGCGGGGCTAACCTTATCTTTTGGTGACAATGACAACGACACGACAGACGCGAATTTTGATGACGGGGACTCTTCGTTCTGGCATTTGAGGGGCGGCATCGGATATGAAAGCCCCCTACCGGGCTTATCGCCCAACACAGCTTGGCGGACAGAGATCTGGGGTCAGTACACAACAGACCGGTTACCCTCTGTCGAAGAGTACTTCCTTGGTGATCGTTATGCGTTGCGTGGATACCGCTTTGACGAAGTGGATGGTGATTCAGGGATCTCAGCAATCTTCGAAGTATCTCACTCCTATTTCCCAAGCTCGCAGAGCGTAAATCGTCTGACGCCCTTCGCTTTTTTCGACGTTGGTTACATCTCGAATAATGATCCCGCCAGTTTCGAAGTGGGAAGTGCAACACTGGCATCGACCGGGTTGGGGCTGGACATCGAGTTTAAGCGAAACTTATTCCTATCCGGATACGTTGGCGTCCCTTTGAGAGACGGTCCTCTGACCGACTCGGGCGACCCAGGCGCGTATCTTGCTCTGACAACAAGTTGGTGAGGATGTTATGAAACTGAACAGAATTGCGTTACTTACAACAGCTTGTTTGATTGCAGAACTGGCCGCTACACAGGTCGTTGCCGGCGGAAATCACTACGGGTGGTGCCGTGGCGTGGGGAATCCTCACCAGTCAAGCCAAGGATGCGGGCAGGCCGGTGGGCAAGGAACAGGTAATCAAATTACCGGCCCAACTCAGCCGGTAGCAAATCAGTTGCCGCCTAAGGGAACCCAGCAAACGCCCACATCCGTTACTGTTCCAGTCCTTGCGCCGGGCGCGGTTCCGAACGCAATTCCCGGTCAGGTTCCTATCGCGACACCAATAGCGGTTCCCGGTCAGGTTCCCACGCCGGTAGTAGCGCCGACCCTAGCTCCGCCTTTGACTCCAAATGCGACTCCAAACCGGGTTCCGACAGCCGTTCCAAATCAGGTTCCGCCATTGGCTACCGGGCCTACCGCGGTGCCGCCGCAAGTTCCGACTGCAACTCCCAATCAAGTTCCGATAGCTATCCCTGGCCAGGTTCCGCCTCAACCTACCGGCCCAACAGCGGTGCCGCCACTTGTGCCCACCGCGACACCAAACCAAATACCAGTCGCAGTTCCTGGTCAGGTCCCGCCTCAGCCCACCGGTCAAACTGCTGTGCCACCGCTCGTCCCGACTGCAACACCAAACCAAATTCCGGTCGCAGTGCCCGGCCGTGTTCCGCAACCCAGCGGTACAACAGCGACGCCACCGCTTGTCCCAACAGCAACCCCCAATCAGGTTCCCACGGCGGTTCCTGGCCAGGTTCCACAGTTGACACCAAAACCTACGGCAACTCACGTGGCCGTCCCAGGGCATCCGAAACCACAAGGCGTCGTGACGATCATGCGTCCCAAGCCGAGGCCGACAACCGGTACTGTCCAACAACCTGGCACAACACAAGTGTCCCACCATTTAACCCACCAAAGCAATGCGAAGAAACACGATCACGTCGCAGCAACACCTGGGCGGCATGATCCGCACGACCTACCGAGATTCCGCAACGCGGCGGCCAAGGAAGACTGGGAATGCGTTGCCAGCGGATTTGGACAGCGCCGTTATGATGCTGGGCGAGGCGTGTTGCTGAACAACGGAGCGTTGCGGCACCTCGGAAACGTGGACGCAATGGCACGCGATGTACCGGCACGACATCCAAAACACTCTGGCTGCATTATCTCGGTCAAACGAAAGCAGCGCTGAAGCTCGCTGGGTAGGTTTTGCTCAAACAATGAGATTAATCGACCAAAAGTTCGTCAATTGTCATCTGGTTAACTGGATTTCGTATTGCCCTTATTCCCTGGCGTTTACGTTGGCTGACGTAGCCCGACAATGCTCCGTACCTAAATTTGCTTCGAATAGGCCAACAATCGAAAGTGCCGCACTTCCACGAAGAGCCTCTGACCATCTGGGCCGGTCGGATTGGGCAAGCGAAACTTTGAACGGCAACTTTGCAAAGTCAGCTTTCTGCGCATTGCTGTAGTTGGGGCATCGCGCAGCATAGGTTGGTTTGGGCTCTCGCGTTGAATCCGCTGCGCAAAGGACGAACGTCGGCTTAGTCGAAAATCCTTAGAGTGTCATTTCGCCCCGTACCGCAATGGACCCCTTCATCTGCGGCACAGATAAGCAAAATTATGTGAAACTTGCGCTTCGGCACATATTTCAGAAACAAAGCTGCACGTATTCAGCCGGATTTATAGATGCCTGACCCACACGCATTGATCCTTGTCGCATCCAAGCACCTCCAGGATTTTGTTAGCATCCAGATTGAAGTCTTTGACGAGGTCTTCGATTTGAACCGCCTGAAAGCTCTCAAGTGTCCGTCATCGAATGATTTGGAACACGAGCGTTTGATTGGGATGGAGGCTTGCGGATCAAGCCACCATTGGGCGCGTCAGTTCCAGAAGCTGGGCCATGAAGTCCGGCTTATGCCGGCCATGTACGTGAAAGCCTATGTCAAACGTGGAAAGTCTGACGCGATCGATGCAGAGGCGATCTGTGAGGCCGTAACGCGTCCGACGATGCGCTTTGTCGCGATCAAGACCGAGGAACAGCAAGGTGTCCTGTTCCTCCACCGCGCCCGAGACATGGTCGTGCGGCAGCGGACCCAGCTCAGCAACATGTTACGCGGACTGTTGGGCGAGTTCGGGATCGTGATCGCTCCGGGAATAGGTCGCGCCGTGAAGTTTGCAAAGGGGGTGTTGGACGGAGCCCTCCCGAGCATTCCCGATGTCGCCATCGATGTGTTGACGAACCTGTCTAACCAGATGGTCGCTCTGCACTTGCGCATTCTCTGGTACGACAAACGCATCCTGCTTGAAGGTCGAAGAGACCGCCAGGTCATGCTATTGCGAACCATTCCCGGTGTTGGCCCGGTAACCGCCTCGGCGATTGTAGCGACCGCGGGCGACGGGCACCAGTTCCGCAATGGACGAGAGTTTGCTGCCTGGCTGGGGTTGACACCTATCAATCGATCCAGCGGTGGCAAGGAACGCCTCGGGCGCATCTCAAAAATGGGGGACAGATACGTCAGACGCCTATTGGTGGCAGGCATGACGGCACGACTGAGACACATGAAGGATAATCCGGACCGCGCAGATCCATGGGCAATCGCCCTGTTGGAGCGAAAGGCTCCAAGGTTAGCAACCGTGGCCATGGCCAACAAAACCGCACGGATCGTCTGGGCCGTACTGACACGAAACGAGCGATACCAACCCCATGCGGCATAAGGGACAAGAGGAGACACAAGAGACGCAAGACCATTGAGATGATGGAGCCATGTCAGCCCGCCAACCAAGACACCCCGTCGAATGTCAGGGACACCAAGTTGTCCGTATTGCGGTTTGGGACTTGGCCAGCGGAAACCATCAGGGCCAGCAGCCGTGTGCGCTGCGCAAACAGGCCGAAATCCGACAAGCTTGCACCCAAGGTCGTTCAAGCCGTGGCGGAAGGGCGCTCATACCGAAGGATTGCACGCGATCTGGGCATCAGCAAAAACACTGTGCTCGACATTATGAAACGTCATCGCGAAGACCCTTAGGGTGTCATTCTGCCCCCAGCCGGAACAGACCCCTTTCAGGATTTGTCTTTGCGCTGTCTTACTCTCAACAGCCCAAGTCGACGATACTACCGCAGAAAGAAGATACAGCCTCAGCTTGCATGGCAAGCCCGCACTTTAATACAAGCAACTTCTGTTGGTAAGGTAGTCCTCCAGAGCTCAACCGATGGTTCAAACGCACAAACAAGAGTGTCGACATCAGTAGACCGCTAGGGGCAAATCTCGCCCGACAACCTCTCGTACCCACTGCATGGACCGACCGCTGGAATCGTACCGGCCCCAATTACAGCTATATCTCGTTTCCTTAGGTCGACAATGAGATACCAGAATACCACGCCAACTTCGTCACCAAGCAAGGCTATTGCTCTAGGCGGTCTGAACCGGAATTAATGCAATCAGATTGCGATAGCGCTAGACCGTTCCCCGCATCCGACGAGGAACATGATCTGCCTGTTGAGGCCGTAGCTTTCGAACATGCCCAACTGGATTTCAAAG
>NZ_JBXWQF010000041.1:0-10085 GCF_059612245.1 Ruegeria sp. CDSA079
TGTGTTAGTAGTTGTTGCCTCAGCTAATCGGGGTGCTCGCAGTGTCTAAAGCGGACCTTCGCCGCGGGTTCAACAAAGTCGGCAATGCGGACAAATCGGTCGGTTGCATTTAGAGCCGTGGGACTCAAAAACGGCCCAAAGCCGACCTCCGGCGATAACCATCGATGCTGCGATGCGGCCCGTCAAACCGGACTTTAGCCGCAGCTGCGAAGCCAAAGCGTAGATGATCTCACACAAAACCGGCATTTGAAACCTGCGCTCAGCAAGGTGGAATTCCGCGCGTCCGAGGCCCATTCGGACACAACCGCCCAACCCGATGCGTTGGTCCCACAACAGCTAACTGCCGAGATTTGCCCCGCTGCAAATGGTGTACGTGATTGAGATATAGGCGAAGTACGACAATAGCATTCCGCAACAATATCTTCCTGAGGGATAGCTAAGGAATAAATCCTTTCGGTACCCCAAACTTCAATGAACCTGCGCTGACACCTGTCAACGAATGTAAAAATGCAATCAGGTTTTGAATTTCTAACTCCGTGAGTTGGATCGGAACAATGTCATTTTTTTTGCGTTGCCGCTCCATCTCATAGTAGTCCTCCCAAACTAAGAAATCAGTTTTTTGCAACCATGGCACCTCGGGCAATGCAGCCATTTTGGGACTCCATTTTTCTAGGCTTGCCTGCGGGTCTAAATGATGGCGAACGACGCTTTCAAGATCGGGGAAGGCGCCATTGTGACCGTAAGGCGCAGTCAGGGCAACGTTGCGCAACATAGGGGTGCGAAACCTATAAGCATCCTCCAGGCGGTTGCTTTCACCCATTCGGCCAACATCCCGGACAACGGGATCCCACTGACGGGTGCGGCCCGGCCCAAAGGGCGGTAATCCCAAGGCATGGAACTTCTGATCTGACATGAGCGGTCCGGTGTGGCAGGTGGAGCAGCGGGCTTTGCCGTAGAAAAGCTTCACCCCATCCAATTGGGCCGGTGAAAGGGCATTTGCGTCACCTGCGAGGTAGTGGTCAAACTGGCTGTCGGTACTACGCCACTCGATCGCCATGAATGCGGCCAGAGCGTTGGCGACTTGCGTGATAGTGATGTCTTCGGTCGTCTCGACCTCATCAAAGGCGGCGACGATGGCCGGACCATAGCGTGGATCGGTGCGGACGCGTTTCGCCAGAATCGGCCAGCCCTTGTCAATACGATTATGCACCGCGCCTGTAACCTCATTCTCGGCCACATTGCCCGCCATCTCAAATTGTGAAGTCAGGGGAAACAGAGCCTGGGCCGCCAGCAGGGAATTCAGACCCTCAGGCAGCCACTCCTGTGCTGGGGAATTGAAGGCATTGCCGTAGACGTTGGAAATGCTCAGTCGGCCGTCGTGAAATACGGTATGAATTTCCTTGGCCCCAAGGTTCCATAGGCCCGGAGAGTTGCGAGGGATGCGTTTGCGTATTCTGTCTGCCCTAGTGCCGGGTGTGCGGTCCGGCCCCAACCCCTGCCCGCCTTCTCCTATACCCAGTGACAACCCGTCCGAGGTGCCGAAATCCGGGTGGTGACAATGGGCGCAGGTGATGTTGCGGTTGCCTGACAGGATCGGGTCGTAAAACAGTTGATGACCGACGGCGGCCTGTTCCATATCAAAAGGAACAAAGTCATCATTGGTTAGCGGGCGCGGCAAATCCTGTGCCGCCGCGGCCCCAACCCACAAGAGAGCAACTATCCCATGCGCCAGCTTGTTTTCGCCCTTTGCGTATTTGCGTCTCCGGCCCTGGCTGAACTGGAGCAAGCTCGCGATATGATGGAAGCCGGTCAGTTCGAAGCCGCGCGCGAGGAACTTCTTCCAGCCGCTCGCTCGGGCAACGCCGAGGCCGAGGAGTTGATTGGCGTGATGTACGGGCTGGGTCTCGGGGTCGAGCAGGATTACGAACGGGCCTTTGAATGGTATCTGCGCGCCTCGATGAAGGGGCATCCGGGGGCTCAGTCGGGCGTTGGCTGGTATTATGAATTGGGTCTGGGCATGCCCGCGCCCGATCTTGTGCGAGCCTACTTGTGGTACACGCTCAGCGCCATTGGCGGCGACCCCGACGCGGCGATCAGCCTTGAGGAAGTGGTTAAGAAAATGTCGCCGGAGCAGATCGAAAGGGCGCATGTGCTTGTCAACGACTACAAAGGGTGGATGTACCCGTTTCGGTGATGGCCGGGCCGCAAAGCCCGGCCCTTGCATTTAGTTAAGGTCTGCTGCGCGTGAGGCGTTCACATCGGCCTCAGCCGCAGTAACCGCTTCGGTCAACGCGCCAAAGATTTCATCCCCGCGGGCGACGTTGGACTGGAACCAGTCATAAACCGGGGTTGCGGCCTCTTTGAACGCAGCCTTCTGATCAGGCGTCAGGACATAGAGGTCCCCACCACCGGCGACAAAATCCTCATAGGCCTGAATCGACTTTCGCTTGGGCGAGGCAAAGGTGGCCTGTTGCAGCGCATAGAAACCGTCGACAACGACGCGGCGCATTTCCTCGGGCATCTCTTGGAACTTGGCGTTGTTCATCCACCACAGCGCTCCCATATAGGCATGGCCGTCCAGCGTGACATATTGCAGACCCGCGTCAGGGAATTTCATGCCCATAATGTCGGTGATGCCGTTCTTGGATCCCTCGACCACGCCGGTCTGGAAGCTAGTGAACAGTTCCGGCCATGGGATCGGTGTCGGCGAAGCTCCCAGAGCTTTGACAAGTTCCTGCGGCAGGTCGGCGACCACGGTGCGGATTTTCAGACCTTCCATGTCGGCAGGATCGGCAATGCGGCGCTGGGTATTGGCGAAGTTGCGCCAGCCGCCGGTGTTGCCAATGGTCATAAGACGTATCGCACCCCCAGAATCTTCCAGTGCCATGTCGCGCATGGTGCGGGTGAAGTCGCCGGACAGAACATGCTCGGCAATGCGGTCATCGGCCATCAGGTAGGGCAGGTCCAGAACCTGCACGTAAGGAAAGATGCCCGAGGCCCCGCCCGAGGTGGAGATGTAGATGTCGATGGTGCCATCGGCCACGCCTTGCAGGCATTCCGCGCCGTTCGAACACAGTTGGGTGCCGATGAACAGTTCGACCTCAATCGCACCGTTCGAGGCTGCCTCGACATAGTTCTTGAAGACGATCAGGCCGTCATAATCTTCGTCATTTTCGTTCGAGTTGGCAGTAGCGCGCAGTGTGTAGTCGGCAGCTGTGGCGGCCATAGCGGACACGGCCACAAACGATGTGGCCACCGCTGCGGTTTTGATGAAGTTTCTGAGCATGCGTTTCCTCCCTGTGGAACTCAGTTAGTTGGCAAATCCCGTTATCCTAGGGATAGTCATAGATAGTGCGGGGATATAGGTGATTAGGAAGATCACTATGATTTCGACGGCCAGGAACGGCAGGATCGCCTTGGCGATTGTTTCGACCCGTTCGCGGGATACGGCGGCGGCGACAAACAGGACCAAGCCCATCGGCGGAGTGGCGAGGCCGACGGTCAGGTTGACGCTCATGATGATGGCGAAATGGATCGGGTCTACACCAAGGCTGGTGAAGATGGGTCCAAGGATCGGGCCAAGGATGATGATCGCGGGGCCTGCATCTAGAAACATGCCGACGATGAATAGCAGCAGGTTGATCAGGAACAGCAAGATAAGCGGGTTTTCCGACAGGCTGAGGATCAGTGAGGCCAGTTGTTCCGGCGCATGGCTGAGGCTGACAACCGTCTTGAACGCCATCGCCGCGCCGACCAGCAGCAGGACGACGGCGGAGGTCATGCCTGCGTTGCTGAGAACTTTTGGCACTTCTTTCCAAGTCAGCGTGCGCAAGACGAAGAAGCCGATGATGAAGGCGTAACCCACGGCGACGGCGGCGGCCTCGGTTGGTGTGAAAATGCCGCCCAGAATGCCGCCTAGAATGATCACCGGGGTCATCAATGGGAAAAAGGCTTTCAGGCTGGCTTGACGCCGTTCGGGCCAAGTGTATTTTCGGCTGGCAACGGGGAAGTCATAACGGTCTGCCATGAGTTTGATCATCAGCATCAGACCAACGCCGACCATCACGCCGGGAACGATACCCGCCAAAAACAGAGCGGCCACACTTTCGCCCATCACATAGGCGTAAATGATCATGATGCCTGAGGGCGGGATGATTGGACCAATGACTGAACTGGCTGCTGTGATCGCGGCAGCGAATTTGCGGGTATAGCCCTGTCTCTCCATCGCCGGGATCAGCATCGACCCAAGCGCCGAGGTGTCCGCCACGGCGGACCCCGAGAGGCCCGCGAAGAGGATCGAGCTCAGCACGTTCACATGCGCCAGACCACCGCGCAGGTGGCCCATCAGGGCTTGGCTGAACTCGACCAAGCGGATAGTGATGCCACCGCGATTCATCAACTCTCCGGCCAGCATGAAGAAGGGAATCGCCATCAGCGGGAAGCTGTCCATGCCGTTATAGACATTGCGATAGAGCAGCGTGATGTCATTGGCCTGACCGTTGAGCCACAGCAAGATACCGGGCGCGGCCAAAAGGGCAAAAAAGACCGGCAGGCCGATCAGTAGGAAAATCAGGAAGGTGGGCAGGAACCAGATCAGCATTTATTCGGCCCCCACTGCCGCATCGGGAATTTCGGGCAACAGGTGGCTGCCGCCCAGCAGAGTGATGAAGGATCGCAGGATCAGCTCGATATTCACCGAGATCAGCAGGATGATCCCCACCAGCAGCGATGCCATCATCCAACTGCGTGGAATGCGATACCATTCGTCGAACCCGAAAGAGGTGGGCAGATACAGCGCGGCAGTGGCGAATTTGCCGCCAAAGCCGGTAACCTCGGACCAGCCGATGTTGACTGCGACCACCAAGACGGAGAGCGCGATCAAAAGCAGGAAAAGATTCAGCGTTTGGCCGACGACGCGGGGAAGGAAGCGTTCCAGCATGTCTATGGCCACAAAGCCGCCGCGCCGAAAGGCGGTGGGCGCCATAAGACCGGTCATCCACAACATACAGAACCGCGCGGCCTCATCCGGCCAGGGCAGCGCGTTGCCCAGAACGTATCGGAAGAACACCTGGATCAGAATTGCGATCACCATGAGCGCAATCGCAACAATACCAACCGCGCGGCCCAGACGCAGCACGGTTTCGTTCACGAATGCAATCGGCGCAAGCACCGATGCCAGTCCGCTCATGCGGATCCTCCCTTGTTCAGCCGCAGGTATGTCCCACGGTCGTCAAATCGCGCTTAGGCTTTCGCGAATTGGCCGAGTTTCCCAGCATAAAAGGTCAGCGCGTCTCCATCCGACATGCTGGCCTTGAGAACCTTTCCAACTACAATAACGTGATCGCCTGCATCGTGATACGCGTGCTGTTCGCATTCGAACCGAGCAAGGCAGTCCGCCAACACCGGTGTCCCATTCTCACAGCGCTCGTGGTTGATGTCCCGCAGTGCAAAGGCGTCTTTCGAGCAGCCGAAACACAGCTCGGCCTGTTCCGAGGACAGCACGTGGACGCTGAAATGACGGGCTTTGTGGAAATAGGGGAAGCGGCGCGAGTTGCGGTCTCCGGCCCACATGATCAGCGGTGGGTCGAGCGATAGGGACGAAAAGCTGTTCGCGGTGATGCAGACCGGCCCGTCCGCGCTATCACAAGTGACGATGGTGACACCGGTCGCAAAGCGGCCGAAGGCATCGCGCAAGGTGCGGGTGTCCTCCTTTTGCGGAACGAAGGTGTGGGTCATGTCCTTTGAGATTGCGTTCATCATGGAACCTCGTGCCCCAGTGCCGCCTCGTACAGGCGGAACCAGCTTTCCCGATCCAGTTTGACTTTCAATGCGTCCGAGGCGCGTTTGATCCGGTCCAGACTGTTGGTGCCTAGAACCGGCAGGATGCTGGCCGGATGGGCCAGCAGGAACGCCACGGCGACGGCGGCGCGATCCACGCCGAACTCGGCTGCGATTTCATCAGCGACAACCCCAACCGGTGGGTTTCCGGCCATCAACAGGCCTCCACCTAGCGGCGACCATGCCATCAACGGATGGCCATGCTGTTGGTGAAACGCCAGGTCTCCGTTGGTGAAGGGGCTGATCTCACCCAGAGAAATTTCGATCTGGTTGGTGACCAACTGCGTTTTCATCGCCGATTGCAGCAACGACCAATCCCACGGGCGGAAGTTGGAAACACCGACGGCGCCGACCTTGCCACTGGCAACAACCTCATCCAGAGCTGCTCCAGTTTCATGGTGGTCCATCATGGGATCTGGGCGGTGGATCAGCAGCAGATCGATGTGGTCAATCGCCATTTCGGACAGCGACGTGTCGACCGATTTCAGAATGTGAGCGCGCGAGGTGTCGTAGTATTTTACTTTCGCATTCGCGTAACGGCCAACCGGCGCGACGATGTCACATTTGGTGACAAATTCCATCTTCTGACGCAGGCTTGGATTGGCGCGCAGGGCCGTGCCCAGCACAGCCTCGGCCTGGTAGCCGCCATAGATGTCGGCCTGATCGAAGGTGGTGATGCCCTGATCCAGACAGGCCTGAATCTTGGCCTCGACATGGCCCGCGGACGTGTCACTGTCATCGCCCAACCGCCACATGCCATACACAAGGCAGCTCATTTCCAGCGAGTCAGATAGTTTCACACGTTGCATCAGCGGCGATCTCCGTTGCCCAGCGGTGTGGCCGGGGTCGTATTTGGAACCCTTCCGTAAGCTTCGGGAAGGGAACAGATCTTCAGGTTCGGCAACACGCGGGCGCCGAAATGACGGGCTTCGTCCAGATGCGGGTAGCCCGAGAAGATGAAAGCGCGGATGCCCATCTTCTGGTATTCCTCGATCTTCGACATAACCTGATCGGTGGATCCGACCAGAGCGGCACCGCAGCCAGACCGCGCCCGGCCAACACCGGTCCAGAGACCGGGTTCGACATAGCCGTACTCATCCGCCAGGTCGCGGTTCCTGGCCTGATGCGCCACACCCAGCGAAGTCGAATCCAGCGCCCGTTCGCGGATGGCGCGACCGTATTCGTCGTCCAGCTTCGAGACGATGTAGTCCGCGTATTCCTGCGCCTCAGCCTCGGTATCGCGAACGATCATATGGACACGCAGGCCGTAATCCAGCGTGCGGTCGTAGTTTTCCGCGACGGCGTGAACAGCCTTCATCCGTTCAGCCAGTTGGTCCTTGGTTTCAGGCCACATCAGATAGACATCGCAATGCTCACCACACAGATCCAAAGCGGAGGGAGAATAGCCGCCGAAATAGAGTAGCGGCCCTCCAGCCTGGTATGGCTTGACTGGGTCAGTGGTCAGGCCCGAGAAGTTATAGACTTCGCCTGCATGATTGATCTCATCCTTGGTCCAGGCCTGTTTCAGAATCTCCACCACTTCGCGCGAGCGTTGGTAGCGGAACGCGCTGTCGGCTTTCTCACCGGGAAAGTCGGATGAGATGATGTTAACCGTCAACCGCCCCTTCAGCATGTGATCCAGCGTTGCGATGGTGCGGGCCAGCATGATCGGTTGCATCTCACCACAGCGTACGGCGGCCAGCAGGTTGATCCGGTCGGTGATCGGAGCGCAGCCGGCGACAAAGCTCAGCGTGTCTTGACCGACCTGATAGGAGGACGGGCAGAGGATGTTGCGAAAACCCTGCGCTTCGACCTCCTTCACAATGTTCGAACAATGCTCCCAACTCGACCGCAGGTCGCCATCGGGAACGCCAAGGAACTGGTAATCATCGGAACACAGCGCGGCAAACCACGAAACTTCGGCCGCATCCAGATCGGGGGATGTGATGGGGACGATGCTCATTTGATTTACGCTCCGTACATCTTTGACTTTCCTCTTGCGTAGCAATCGCTTTGATGTAGATCAATAGTGTATCAATTTTTCCTGCGGCCGAGTGAAGCGTCTACTGTGCCTGTGTCCAACCGAAACCCAAATGCCCTGCCGGTATTTACTCAGATCGCGGAACTTCTGATCCGTGACATCTCGGCTGGTCGCCTTATTGAAGGAGAGCGCTTGCCACCCGAGCGCGAGATGGCCGCGGAGTTGAATGTCTCGGTTGGAACGCTACGAAAATCGCTCTCTGAGCTAGAAAAAAAGGGGATGTTGGAGCGTATCCAAGGCTCAGGAAACTACATCCGCGAGACCGGCACACAAAATAGCGTCTATGCAATGTTCCGGCTGGAACTACCTGAAGGGGGTGGCCTGCCACGTGCGGAAATCCTGTCAGTTGACCATCTGAAAAAGCCAATCGATCTGCCTAAATTCGGTGATTCTGATGCCGGTTCGCGCGTGCGGCGGATGCGCTACCTGAATGATACAATTATCGCTGTCGAAGAAATCTGGCTAGACGAATCAGCTGGTCTGGTCGACCAGAGCCTACTGTCCGACTCACTCTATCGCTATTATCAGCGGCAATTGGGATTTTGGATCGCAAGAGCCGAAGACAGAGTATCGGTCCGGCCGCTACCGGACTGGACCCCTCCTGAATTTACCAAACCAGCGGGCCAAGCGGTGGGTTACATTGAGCGGTTCAGCTGGTCGGAAAACGCCGAAGCCGTTGAATTCTCAAAAACATGGTTCGACCCAGATCGGGCCAACTACGTACAACGTTTGAAGTAAAAGGAATCGCACATGACCCGGACCATCAATTACGGGCTGATTGGATGCGGAATGATGGGGCAAGAGCACCTGCACAATATCGGATTGCTGGAATGTACTAATGTGTCAGCGATCTTTGAGCCCGATCCAGAGATGACAAAAGTCGCCAAGGCACTTGCGCCAACTGCAGCCATGGTTGGTTCCGTGCAAGAGCTTCTGGCGGTTGAAGAACTGGACTGCGTCGTCATTGTTAGCCCAAACCATTTTCATGTAGACCAGATTTGCGAAATCGCTGAAACACGTCCACTACCGCTTTTGGTAGAAAAGCCATTGTTCACCGACCCGCAAGACGTGACCCGACTCGAGCAGTTGCAGCGCGACTACCCCTGCCCGGTTTGGGTCGCGATGGAATACCGGTACATGCCCCCTATTGCTGCTCTGATCGAGAAGACTCAGGCGACAGGTGGTATAAAAATGTTATCGATCCGCGAGCATCGATTTCCATTCCTGGAAAAGGTCGGCCACTGGAACCGTTTCAACCGCAATACTGGCGGTACTTTTGTTGAAAAATGCTGCCACTTCTTCGACCTAATGCGCCTGATATTGCAATCCGACCCGGTACGGATAACGGCAAGTGGTGGGCAGGCGGTGAACCATTTGGACGAGAGTTACGACGGCCAAACCCCAGATATTCTGGATCACGGCTATGTTCTTGTCGACTTTGCTTCGGGCGCGCGCGCGATGTTGGAACTTTGCATGTTTGCCGAAGGCTCTCGCTATCAGGAAGAAATTTCGGCCGTCGGACCAGATGTTAAAATCGAGGCGCTGGTTCCAGGACCCGGACGCTTTTGGCAGGATCACTTGGGCGCCCCCCCGCCTCCGCGTGTAATCATTAGTCCGCGCATTCCCAAAGGTCCCGTATCAATGGACGTTCCAGTGGACCCAAATCTGTTGGCGGCTGGGGATCACAATGGGTCGACCTACTACCAGCATGAAGGATTCTTGGCTGTGCTTCGTGGCGAAAAAGCAAAGCCGGATGTGAGTTTGAATGACGGCCTCTGGGCCGTCAGGATGGGGCAAGCGGCGCAACAGGCAATAGACACCAGCGAAACAGTATACATGGTTGATTGAATGAGATCAAAAACGCGGGTGCGTTTTGCAGCCGCTAAATAGCCCCATATTGCGTGAACTTATGTCATATATCGCCACTCGAGTTGGCAAAGGGCCATTTATAGCGACTGTAGAAGCCTACTTTTCCGCATTCCCGCTGGGATGCCCACCCTACACTATTTGTCCTGCCTTTCCGGCTGCGAAAGGCCGCTTTTCATGATCGAGTGAGATGCTCTTTCGGTTGCAGCGAATGCCCGCTTTCCGCCCATTTTGCCGATTACTGCGACGTGTATAGAGGTCACCTTTGGGCTTATTTTGTTGAAAAACTCGGGCTTGATCGGTTGGTAAGTTGCTGATTCAATTCTTCCTAAAGGGAGGG
>NZ_JBXWQF010000042.1:0-9537 GCF_059612245.1 Ruegeria sp. CDSA079
AACACCCCGAAGTCTGCAACCGTGTGATCAACAAGAAAGAGGGTCAGGAAGGAGTGCCTATAGGCTCTATTAAGGCTAGAAGCTGTAGCGACGGCTACCTTGAGGCCTCGCTCACATCCCATGGCCAAATACTTTACGAAACTGCTCCAATTAGGTTGAACCACGACCAAACAGCCTATGCAAACACTCGCGCAAAATAGGCGGAACGGATCTAGTTGACTACATGGACAAAAGATCAAAGAAGCTGTTGCCCGGAAACAGCAAGGGAATGTTTCTTGGCCGGATTTTGAAGAGCGGCCCTTTTTCAGTAACCCGTCCATTCTTTTTGCTGATCAGATGATCCAAAGTGATTGTTCCTTCGCAAATTAGCTCAGGCAATAGCTCTACCCTTGCGGCAGAGGAGTAGGAGGCGTGTCGATAATGGAAGTACTCGACGCCGCCAAGCGTGCTGGAACTTGCTGAGACCCAGATTGTTTCAGGGTGACTGGCAGATAGTCTCGCCTTCAGTCTTTCCATTCTCCAGGAAGCGACATGCTCTTCTCGACCTTCGACGACTGCCCACTCTTCTAGCGAGTCCTCTACTCTATTGTGCCGAAGCACCAAGCCTTGCGGGTTTGGTTGACCCGCTCGAACTGAGCAGTAAAGCTTCTTTTCTTCACTACGTAAGTAGCCATATTTGTTTAGAATTTCTGCAGATGACTTAAGAGGGCTAATGTCCCAATCCGGTACGGCGGCGAACAGATTCACCCTGTGAGGATCAAAGGATCTTGAACCTCGTCTTGCAGAAACCACAATGCCATACTTCGTGGGTTTTCTCGTTGACTGGTAGTCAATTCCCATTTCCTTCAAAAGGGTCATACCAACAGAGGTCGCTCCATGCCCAACGGCCTTTATTGGTCCCTTTAGTGAGACTTGCGCTAGCTCCTCGATTAGCTTTTTAGCCTCTACGCTCAGCATAATGATACGCGCCTCTAGAATTCCTCAGCACCAGGAAATCGGAGTCGAGCCCCGCCATCCAAGTTGTCAATGTCGGCAACATCCGCCAAGTACTCATCAAAAAATGACTCCGCAGCGAGATTGTCAAAATGAATTATTCCCTCTTTGTGGTACCGGACGATTTCAGGATGTTTGTCAGAGTTAGAACGAGCTTCTTTGTTCATACTAATTCCCGCCGCGACTCGACGAATGTCCGCGACAAAATCCATTACATGAACGCTCTTTTTGCCGGGCGAAATTCGTAAACCTCGTCCCAGCTGCTGCAAGAATATGCGTCTGCTATGGGTCACGCGCATGAATGCCACAACGTTGACATCAGGAACGTCGATCCCTTCGTTTAGCATCTCAATAGAGATTAGTAGATCAACATTGCCGGTTCTGAAATTCGCCAAGTTGGTAAAGCGTTCCGGTCGAGTTAGTCCACTGTGCAAGACCGCTGCACGGATACCTCTGCTGGCAAAGAGGGGTTGAAGCTTCTCTGCATGGTCTATTGAACGGCAAAAGGCGAGTGCCCGAGGGTTCTCGATTTCTCCCATTTTGTCGCAGATCATCTCTACCATCGCGACATCACGGTCTGGCATCATCAAGTGCCGGTTTAGGTCTTTCACCGTCAAGCCTTGTTGAGAAAGTCGGCTTATTTCCTCCCAATCAATACCATCCGTTAGCATCTGGTAGTTGACCTGCGAAAGGTAGCCTTGCTGCATACCTTCGACAATGTCCATTGAGAAACAAGGCTCGCCGAACTGTTCAGTTAGACTGCGATCATCTGATCTCCAAGGTGTCGCAGTTAAACCAACCAAGAAATTAGGTTCCAATGCGTCAATCAGTTGGGAAAACGCTGTCGATGGAGCATGATGAGCCTCATCCACAATAACTAAACCAAAACGGTGACTTAGGTCGTCGCCTCCTCGAATAGCTGCTAGTAGCGATTGCCATGTCGCAAAGACCACGCCGCCTTCATACTCAGGCTTCTCGCCATCGGTCCAAAGGTGGGTAGAACACGTCTTCTCCAGCTGCGACCAAGACGAGGTTTCTAGTTGGCGAACTAAGTCGGTCATGTGGGCCAGAACGAGGATTTCTTGTCCGGAGTTTCTGTTCTGCTCATTCGCGATCAGCGTACTCGCAACCATTGATTTACCAAGCCCAGTAGCCATCACAAGTAACGCTTGTTGCCGTCCCGCACTTCTGACTTCTTCAACCGCCTCGACCGCTTCGATTTGATAAGACCTTAGCTCACGACGGTTTTTTGAGAGCAAAGGCAGCTTGTCGTAGTAGTCTAAGAGAAAATCACTGTTCCAAAGGCGCAAAGGAATTCCATCATTTTTTGCCTGAGCGTGGTGGTCGTATGCGCCCTCATAAAAAAAGGAATTCGAAATCGCTACTGCTACATCCGCTTCGTAAGCCCCCATCGCACGAATAGCGTCTTCTCCCGCTTCACGATCCATTCCGCCGCTGTTGCGATATTTTGCCTGAAAGACCCACTTTTGCCCTTTGAATGTTGCAACGACATCGGCACCTTGGTCACCGGTTCCACCGACAATGCTAACATCCTTGAACCCTGCGTGTGACACTAGTCGTGCCACCGCTCTTTCCAGCGCAGCCCAGGGGCCGAAAGTTAGACGTTCGACGGAAATGAAGCCGGGCATTTTAGGCCTGCCAATTCTCAAGTAGCCTTAGTGATGCAACCGAACGAGCGTACCTTAATCGCCAACTTAGATCTTTGTTAATTGCCGAAACGCCGTCCTCTTTTAGCCAAAGGATATCAGCGAGTGTTTCTATGAGCTCGGACACTGCCGGAGAGGTTGCGGCACTTTCCCCTTCCTCAAAAGGTGTGACAAAGAATAGCCCGTTTGTAACTAGTTGCGGCCAACCTTTGACGAGTTCGATTACAAAGCGGTTTGAGGTGTATTGAACAAAGTCCCCTGATATTATTCTCTCCTCAACCTCACTTTTCGAGGCCGACTCAGCTTGCTGGGCCGCTCTCTGTATGTGCGCGATTTGATCAACTGGGATGTCTTCGATGGCGATGGGTGAGACCTCAGGTAGGTTGGCGGCAAAGTGCCGCTTGAGCCCCTCTACTAGAGCTGAGGCATTAGCTTCTGTTTCTACGACTGAGTTGGATAACTCGGGAAAGTATTTTTCTCGAAGTTGTCGCTCTATTGTTGAAACAGGATACTCGCGGGGACTCTGTTGGGAAACGGCAAGAAAATGATGGGCCAAATCCATTAGCAAGCAATCAACCGGCTTTTCCAAGCTTTCCTCAAAAAATGAAGACTGCGAGTTGTAGTCGAACTTTAGTGAATATGCTTCCGGGCGTACGGAGTAGGGTCTCCCAAACACATCCTCGTCATGCTCATAAGCTTCAACCGTAATCGTCGGTTTTCCCGGTAATGCTTCAAGTTCATAAGGCCCGCTAAGCCTCGTGTCCTTCAGGAATGATGGCTGATCTGAAGCGTCGCCATGAGTTGTTTCATTCTTTGAAACTGACGATCCCTCGTCGTCAGTGTCGTCTTCTTCTGGGTCATCGTCGATTGGGAAATCACCCGACGCATCATCCGCTCCTTTTGAACTACCCCCTTTCTTAGCTTTCTCGGCTTGCAGAACCAATTCGTACCATTTGCTATCATCCTGATACGCTGTTTCTCCAGCTTGAAAACGCTGAAAAAATTCTTGAATTGGACCGGAGTTTAGCCCTCTGCCGTCTGCAGTCCCAGGTACAAGGTCTTTCAGCCCAGCGGTTCCCTTTCGATAACCAGCAAATAGACGGGCCAAAGGGCTGTCATTTTCAGGCAACATCATACGCTTAGCGATCATGGGCTGAATTGGTGAGTTTCCTCTGACAAACTCGACTACGTGTTTCCACTCTGGGTCAAGCTTGTCAAAAGAGTCTTTCTGGTGAGATACTCTAACGAAGTCTATCTCAAGCTCTCCGACTATCCTCCCCCCCCAGTGGGTGGCATCAACGGGGTATTCAAATAGTCTTTCTCCGTTCTCATCCACGAAGTAAAATAGCGATTTATCGAGTTCTTCTATGACACGCCCATTTCTAATGAGGTCTATCCCATAGTTTTCCTTGTCAAAGAACCGCTGAATACCAATCCATCCGCGTAGAGTTCTTTTTCGTTCCACGACGTTTTCGGAGTGACCGCATGCGTTACAGTTTTCTTCGATATCGGAGAGCCAAACCCAGCAGGTCGAACAAAATCTCCGGCTCGGAAGCTCTTCCTTAATGGGGATAATCGCGGGCACCTTGCCAAACTTTGCAGTCTCGACACTTCGCTTTTTGTCCCAAACACAGTGTTTTTTTGGCACGACCCTGTCGCTGTCGTACGAAAGGACAATCCCCATATTCTCCATAATGCGGCCGTATACTTTTCCGAGACGCGTTATGGTTTTTCGTTTTCCAGCCCCTCTTGTCAGCGCCCGTATTCTATCCCCCTCTAAGAGGGAAACTCGAATTCTCGTACCATGATCTTCATTCGCAAGCTCTGTTTCGGACTTAGGTTGCGTCTTTATTGGAGCCTCAAAAGTAGCATTTCGTTCCAACTCATCGAAATCGATAATGATACCTGTCCAATCTCCCGAGTCTTTGGTCGATGTCCAGACCTCTGTACGTCGCCCTAGTCTGGCAGTGGAGATATTGAACCCCATTCCAAAGAGACCCATTTTCTCAACCGGATCGTTTCCCGAGTAGCCAGCGCGGACAGCATCACTCATTTGGTCAAGCGTCATGCCTGTTCCATTATCCGATATCTCAATGAACCCAGTTCCGTCCTTCAGTTGAGCTTCGGTGGGCAACGCTATAGAGATCTTTGGATTGATAGGAGGAACGCCGCTGTGAAGTTGGTCGATAAAGGCGTCAATCGAATTGTCGATGAGTTCTGCGAGACATTGCCAAGGAGCGAAGTCTATTTGACCCAACATGCGTAGGACGCGCGGGGAAGGGGTTATGTCAACATGGGGAGTGCCGGTCACTTCACTGGTCTCCTAATTTCAAAGTTGCAGAATGCTGCAAATCAACCATGAGACGATTTGATCACAGCGTAACTAGCCTTAACTCTAGGCGTTGTTACTGCACAAAAAAAAGTTCTTGTTCAAGTTAGTCTAAGCAGCATGCTCCGGACGCTCACCCTGACTCGCTCCATACTTCTTCAAAGCTTGTAAGATGGCTTCACCCACGGCCCGACCGAGCCGAGGGGGAACCGCATTCCCCACCTGTGTATATTGCGGCACCTCGAAACGGCGACGCAGGCTGCCGGTCGTCTCTTTTGAACGGAACTCAAAGTGATCGGGAAACGATTGGAAACGAGCTAATTCGCGGACTGTTAGTGTTCTTGGTTGATCAGGGTGTACATAATCATCTGGAAGACTAACAACCGTAGGACTGGGCGATGACCAAGAGAGAGGCCTCTGGCTGTGTTTGCGAGTACCCAACCCCAAAATTAGTTCAACCAACTCGTTATGGGATATTGCGAGTACAGTTCCGTCTGGCGCTTTCGCTGGAATCCTCGCTTTGGCTACGGCTTCAGAAACGAGCAACTGTAGGCCTTCACGCGGTGTTTCAGCCGTTTTTGGAATCGCCAGAACCTTCGCCGGGATGCCCTGATCCCTAAAATATTGGTAGAGGCGGAAGCGTGTTTCTATTGGGCGCGAATGCTTGCGGAGGTTGTGGTTTTTCAGTTTTTTGTTTTTTTTACCTTGTTGCGACTTGGGTATCCAAGAAGTGTCTTGGCGCATTTCCCGCGCGTATTCCGCGATTTTTCTCTTTCGGCTGTAGCCTTGGGAGTCCAAATCCGAAATAGCATCATGAACGGTGAGAATCTCGTCGCCAAAGTGGGTAGCTACCGGAGCCAAACTCGGACGTTTTTCAAACTGAAGACTCCCGATCAAATCATATTCGGACTTCCAAATCTTCTCTGAAAAAAAAAGGCCGAGTTGGGAAGAAACATCTCTGCGCAGCCCCAACAGCATGACCCGCGGCCTATGCTGTGGTACGCCATAGTGCATTGCATTTAAGAGCACCGGTTGAACATCGTACCCTTTGCCAATTCCTTGAAGCGCCAAGCGCAAGTCTGAGAAGGGAGAACGCCTCCCATGTTTCCTAAAGTCTTGTGTCATCCCCGACACGTTTTCAATAACGACAGCTTTAGGCTCTACAGCTTCGACAAACTCAAGGAACTGCCACGGTAGGCTGTTGCGGACATCCTCAGGGTTTCGCCGCCCAGCTAAGGAAAACCCCTGACAGGGAGGCCCACCTGCCACTAAATCGATTTTCTTCGAACGCAACTTGTCGAGCGTTTCAGGGCATTTCAGAACAGCGGATAGCTCCTTTACGATCAGTTTTCTTGATGCTTGTTCGCCGACGCTGGTTCTCGCTGATGCGAAATCTTCCCAAGCACTTTGGTCGGTAATAGGTTCGACGAAATTGTGAAAAAACGTCTCGGCAGCCATTTCTGACTTTTCAACCGCCAGCTCTAATTCGAAGCCCGCATACTCGAGCCCAAGCGAAAACCCTCCGCATCCAGCGAACAAGTCTACATATGTAAATTGCTGCTTCATTCACCTGCCTCTCCGATTCGAGAGGAATCATAGCGGAGAACCAGTGCAATGCCAGGCTTTTTCCCCAGGAATTTTTATCAGTCAAAGGTGTTTTTCGGAGAGTATTTCCGAAAGCCTGGAAGTCAAAACCAAAGGATTCTTTGCCTCGCACTCCCAAACGGTATGAACTGACCAACCCAAGCCTTCAAGAGCTGCTATAGTTTCCTTGTCTCGTTCAACGTTTCTAGCAAGCTTGGGCTTCCAGTAGTCTTCATTGCTTGCAGGCACCCTACCGTCTTTACAGTCTTGGTGTTGGTGCCAAAAGCATCCATGCACGAGAATAATCAGTTGGTGTTTGGGAAGTACAATGTCAGGTTTACCGGGCAGGTCTTTTCTGTGTAGTCGAAAACGGTATCCCATTGCGTGAAGTGCTTTCCGAACTGCGACTTCGGGCTTGGTATCTTTCTGTTTGACACCACGCATGATCCTGCTTCGCATTTTCGATGACACAAAATCTACCATACCAAAAATTAGCATTTCCTCAGTAGAATGGCCAAGTTGCTCTTCCAATACAGGACGCAGTACTAGTTCCCCGGTCTGCTGCGGCAGCAGCTAGTGCAGCGATGCTGGAAGTGTTTAGGGAAAAGGCGGGAGCAGAGGGTCAAGTTGAGATTTGGTGCGGGGTTGAATGACCTCCATGAGGAGTACGGCAACGTCAGCTGGTTACATTAGCTTGCCAGTTAACGTGGATGGGCGGCAAGGCAAAGACAATGGTCGTGCTGCAGCCTCGCAAAGAAGCCGTGCGCTGGAAGCTGGCTATCGACGCTTGCATCAAGGAAAAGGGGTACTCCCTCGGAACACTGGCTGCTTACTCAGACGAGGTGCGCGACAGCTAAGTTGGAGCGGAGCCATTCACTGAAACCAATCAGACCCTGAACCCGGATTTGAAAGGGCAAGAACTTAAGGATGTCTTCAACACCGATGACTTCCAAATCCTCTTGGTGGTGAACAAGTTCCAGAAAGGCTTCGACCAGCCTCTGTTGTCAGCAATGTATGTCGACAGACGGCTTGCCGGTGGGCAAGCGGCGCAGACGTTGTGCCGGCTGAACATGACTTACAAGAGCGGCTCGATCAAGAAGGAGACAAACTTCGTCCTCGACTTTTCCGATAGCTCTGAAGAAGTGCTGAAAGCTTTCAGTCAATACTGCGGTAAGGCCGAGCTTGAGGCGGTATGTCGTGGGAACGCTAAGGACCAAGCTACTGGCTTCCGAGCTGTTGGCGCAACAGGCAGCGAACAACGCGAAGGAGCAGTTTGCGGCTTCACCGATTTTCTCCTCTGAACTGATTGAAGCCATTGTCGAAAGCTTTGCAGCGCACTCGGCTATGAGCGAACAAGCCTTAGAAAAGCGAAGAAATCCAGTCCAGCCTGCTAAAGCTTCTGCTGGAGCGTGGCCAGCTCTGGGAGACGCTTCGGGATGGTGGTCTTGATGGTAGCAGCTTTCGCCCTGATTGACGTGTGTCTTGGCTTTTTCGGAAGACCCTCGTTTTAAGGATCAACGCCCATTATTGGCCAAACCGAAAGAGTTTTCCTGGACCTGACTTAGCCGACGATTCGCAGTGTGGTTCCCGATGGCACGGACTGTGCAGTAATAAAGTTCCACCATTGCGCAACCCGACCCACCGGGCTGCACTCCCGACAACCTGTCCCTTCTACCAACAACACGATCAAGGACCTGTTTATGGCTCAAGCATTTGCCTTGGCCACTGGATCGGCTTGTGCTTTGCAGCATGAGTCTGGCTCGGTGGTACAAACACCATTAAGACCTCTCTATAGAGATTGTACCAGCTACGGCTCAGGAGACCTGACTGACGCCACGACCACCTCGTTGCTGGAAGAACTGGCTCGACGTGGAGGGGGTCCTACGCCGCAGGATGTCGCTACAGCCCTGCGAGAGCTTGTCGCTACAATGGTCGCTATGGCTGATGGGACAACGCCCACCAGCTTCTTCCTCTCCAGCCTTGATCCTGGTGTCGGGAAGACAACGACGTTGATCCACTTCGTCCATCACCTTCTGAGGTCTGAACATCGTGGCGGCGTGGCGGTCCTGCTCTGCGTTTCCCGTCTGGAAGAGATTGCTCGCCTGGTCGAGGAGATGAACCTCAATGAGGCTGACTTTGCGATCCTGACTTCTGACGAAGAGTTCAACCGTTTGAGTTCTATACCGCCAAGCGAGGCCCGTGTTCTGCTCACCACTCACGCCATGGTCATGAGCCGTTGCCGTGGCCGTCGCTTTGGGGATGCTGGTGTTTTCCATTATCACGGCAAGGTCCGCGCTGTCCGGGTGTGGGACGAGGCGGTGCTTCCCGGCGAGGTGGTCTCTCTCAACGCGGATCAGCTTGCGTCCTTGCGTGACCCGCTGCGTTTCTCACATCCGGCGCTGGTTGAACTGATCGAGAGGCTGGAAGATGAACTTGAGGCCTCATGTGGTCAAGGGACCTTTACTTGGCCTGACGTTGAAGCAACCACAGGGGTCAGCCTGTTTTCGGTCCGGCCGGGTTTGGAGCAACGACACGCCTCCTATCTGGACGCCTTGTACGCTCTTTCAGGGCGATGCGTTCTCCTGCGAAAACCCAATAGAGCCTCCATGGTCATCTCTGCGCTCGACAGCCGAGACGCGATACCAAACGATCTGGCCCCCATGGTTATCCTCGACGCCTCCGGGCGCGTCCGTGCGACCTATGCGTTGTGGGAGAAGCATCTGGGGAACCTCGTGCGGCTGCCCTCAGTAGCCAAAAGCTACGGGAACCTCACTGTCCACGTAATGGACAAGGGGTCTGGGAAGAACGCGTGGTTGAAGAACGGCGAAGCTCTGGCTCAGGAGGTTGCCCAACTGATCGACGGCAAGCCCGAGGAACCGTGGCTGGTTGTGTATCACAAGGGAGTCAAGAACGGGGCCATTCCCGATCAGATCATGGGTCTGCTCAGTTCAAACCCCGACCGTG
>NZ_JBXWQF010000043.1:0-8841 GCF_059612245.1 Ruegeria sp. CDSA079
GCTTGCATCCCGGGCCGAAGGCAGCGCAAGAAACCTGTGAAGTACGACAAGCGTCGTTACAAAAGACGGAACCGGATTGAGATCATGTTCGGCAGATTGAAGGACTGGCGACGTGTGGTAACCCGCTACGATAGATGCCCGAATGTCTTCCTGTCAGCCATCGCACTCGCCGCACTCGCCGCACTCGTCATCTATTGGCTATGAGTCCTGAGCCTAAGCCGTCATCTGACTGAAAGACTCAGATGACTGCCTTGAGCCCAAAGCAGAAACGCCATGCGATTAAGCAGAAGAACCTGCTAGCACCAAAAATCAGTGGTCAACAATCTTACTCAATTTCCGAGGATCGCGCCCAGAGATTGATTTCCTCTTCCGAGCTTACCTCGTCAATCTTAGCGAGTTCCGCTTCGGTAAATTCCAAATTCTGGACCGCACCTACGCAATCCACGATCTGCTCAGGACGCGAAGCGCCGATAAGGGCTGTCGTAATCCGGTCACCTCTCAGCACCCAAGCAAGCGCCATCTGAGCTAATGATTGACCGCGTGACGCCGCTATATCGTTTAGAGCCCTGACACTCGTCAATGAACGTTCGTTGATCATGCCGTCCAATAGAGACTTGCCTTGGGTCGCACGACTGTCTTCGGGAATGCCGTTCAGATACTTCGATGTCAAAATACCCTGGGCAAGTGGCGTGAACGCAATCGATCCCACGTTCAATTCGTCAAGCGTATCCAACAGCCCGTCCCGCTCAACCCAACGGTTGAGTAGGTTATACGACGGCTGATGAATCAGGCACGGCGTGCCAAGGTCTTTCAAGATGGCCAGCGCTTCGCGCGTTCGTTGCGAGTTGTAGCTTGAAATTCCGACGTAAAGTGCGCGCCCAGAGCGCACTATATAGTCTAAGGCCCCCATAGTTTCTTCCAGAGGGGTATCTGGATCGTAACGGTGGGAATAAAAGATATCTGCGTATTCTAACCCCATCCTTTTGAGCGACTGATCACAAGAGGCCACAAGATACTTTCGTGATCCCCACTCCCCATAGGGGCCCGACCACATATCATACCCTGCCTTGGTAGATATGATGAGTTCGTCCCGATAGCCTGCGAAATCAGTTTTTAAAATTTCACCGAATGCTTCTTCCGCCGATCCCGGCGGCGGGCCATAGTTATTTGCTAAATCAAAGTGCGTTATACCCAAGTCAAAAGCAGTGCGGCAGAGATCGCGCTTTGTCTGGTGCGGGGTATCCCCACCAAAGTTGTGCCATAGCCCAAGGCTTATCGCGGGTAGCTTTATGCCAGACTGCCCACAACGGCGATAGACCATTTGCTCGTAGCGGTCCGGATTAGGAAGAAATGGGCGTGGCCGAGGCTTCGGGGGGCGTTGTAATTTGCTCATCTGTCCATAATCCGAGATCATCACCCCGTGTCAATTCAACGAGATAGTAATCGGCAATCAGCGAAGCCTGCCGTATAGACGGAACATGCCTCAGGCATTGCCAGCGCAAATTGTCAAACTGCAAACTAGTCCTCGAATAACGCGCGAACCTTCGACATGTCATAGGCATGTTCCGTCAGGTTTTCAGGATCCCATTCGCTTCGCTCAGCTTCAAAAAAATCCCCGCCGTATACGTGGATTGCTCCGGTCAACTTGGGGATAGGGTTTGTAACCGAGTGAATGAGGTCCTTACCAAGCGGAGCATATTCACCCGTCGACAATGCTCGAGCCCCCGCCGCTTCAATGCGTCCGTTAGGGTCATCTGCTACGCGCCGCCAAAAAATGTTATCTTCTCGACCACCATAAATACCGATCACGGCCCACATTTCGTGATTGTGGGGCATTATGGTCATGCCTGGCTTCCATACGACGTTGACGATTGTCAGATCACCTGACTTGTAAATGGGAAAGATACCGCTTTCGGTCGGCTCTCCCAAGGCTTGCGTCACGCCCGCGGGATCGCGCATCGCCCGGTCCACCACCTCAGCCACCGATTTGTGAGACGCGTCCTGATCTACTGCGGTCCGGCAGTCCGCTACAAACTGTTCCATGTTCCACATATCTTCAGCCCCCAATTGCATACGATAAATGCAACAGGGTAGCACATGCTGTAAAATAGACGAAATTGGGACCCAGATTGCAGCTGCATGTATCGGGCATCTAAGACTTCCAATGACTGCTTGGCTTGCTTAGCGTTCTTTCGCCAGATCGGGGCGGATGTCTAATTTGCGGAACCATCCGTCGATTGCATCGCATAAATTAGGCTGTCTGTTTGCTTAATCGAAAATGCGTTCGCCCTGCTCGTCGATCACCTGTTTCGCCTTTGCGATGCTGAAGCTTTCGCCCTGATCCCGGGTCTCAAAAACATCCGCCCGGATCACTGTATGGGTCTTGCGATTTCCGCCGATGGTCTTTTCGATACGGGCTAGAAGGCGGTACTTGCCACCTTCGGGCATCAGGTCCGGAAAGATTTCGAACCCTCTGTAAGAGACTGGCTCCGGCTCCGACTTTTCACCACCACCGAAGAGTTTAGAGAAGAGGGACATTGGGCGGCTCCTTTCAGCGTTGCTATGACGGGAGACTAGCGCCGCTTAGGCCAGGCGTGAAGCATGTCGTGCTATCACAACATTTGCCTTCGATCCGTTGGCACGCTCCTTGCGTTGCCTAGTACGTCCAGATCCGCGGTAGAAGTCCATTCCCCACACCACGCTCCCTTGTAAGACTGTCCAGACCGCCATTCTGACACGCCGCCGCCGACGACCGCTTTGAGCCCAAGGCGAACTTTAGCGAAACTCGCAGCACTCGTCGTAAGGGGCGGAGAGCCGACCTTCTCTGCACCAGCGAAGAACTCACCGCCATCTTGCAAAAACAGACATTGAACCCGGACCCGCTTCATGCGTGATCTCCCCGTAACATCAGGGAAGTCGATCTATTGGCTACTGTTACTCGCTCCTTAGTCGATGAACGCAATTTGAATTTGGACGCTGGCTCCTACACGAGCTTACGGACAACGAAATCGTTCGAGTAAGAATAATTATTGCTTCCATCCCGATTGTCCTACTTCAACCAGCGCTTCGGGCGAGATGCACCGCAGCTCCGCAAATGATTCCGCGTCTCGACTGATCAACTGGCATTGATCTCGATGCGCTATTCTCGTAAGAGCCACACCGATTGATGCTATGTTTAAAAAGCCGATCATGCTCTGATGCAATCATGAAAGTGAATAAACCTGCGTTGGCCTACGGAGCTTTGTTGCTTGCAATGTTGATCAGTGCCGGGAACTTCTTGTTCGGTAATCTGGCTGTCAATGAAGTTCATCCGGTTGCACTGACCTTTTGGCGCTGCCTGATTGCAGCAATATTTGTTTTGCCACTTGTTCTGAGGGGACAGGGCCACCCGTTCCAGCACTTCAAGGGCAGTTGGTTCCGTATTACAGTCCTTGCCTGCATTGGCGTGGTCGCCACACCTTGGTTTGTTTATTCTGCGCTCCGCTCAAATGATCTCATAGATCTTGGCGCCGGTTACACCAGTGTACCCTTACTGACGATTTTGTTCTCGGCACTATTGCTCGGCGAGCGGTTGCTGCCTGTTCAGTATCTGGGTGTTGTGATCGCCCTCGTTGGCGCACTGGTTTTTGCATTTCGTGGTGACTTCTCAAACCTAATCAATTTCGACCCGCATCTCGCCTTCCTGTTGATGATCGCCTCCAATGCCTGCCGTGGGCTCTATTTAGTTCTTCTTAAGAAATGGAACATGCACCCTAAGCCTGATGAAGGCTTGTTCGTTATTTTCGTTGTTGGCATTGTCGTGCTGCTGCCGTTTGTTGTGATCCACGAAGTAGGCACACTTCAACCATTAGACTACTCTTGGCAGGCCTGGGGCTCTATTCTCTTTATTGGAGTTGGCATGGGTGCCATCTACCTCCACCTGCTCAATTTCGGTACAAACGAAGTTGGTGCGTCGACGGCTTCCTTGTTTGCCTATCTCGTACCGATATTCGTTGCGGTCGAAGCCGTGACTCTAAGGGGCATGGACCTTCAGCTTTATCAAGGCATCGGCGGCGTGCTGATAATCGGCGGCGTTCTGATCGCAACCCGGTTGCATCTTCGACCAACAGCTGGGGACCATCCGCCTCATTGATGCACATGTTGCCAGAGGGGATGATCAATCCGGCAAGGCAGCTTCCTGAAGATCACTGACAAACCTGTCACGATCACGTTGCTGAAAGTTTTCGAATGCCAGGCGGACCCGCGAACATGTCATATCGGGGCGAATCTCTTTACTCTGACGGACTATCTGCCTTGCCTCTTCTATGCGGTGTTGTCGTATCAGAATTACCGCCAATACATAATGCCCAAATGGGCCAACCGACCTCCCTTCCAATGTTGTTCTTGCGCAGGCTTCAGCTTGTTCCAGATTATCAAGGAGGTAGAGGCACATTGCTTTTGATAACAATTTAACCTTGAAGTACGGTCCGGACGGTCCAAACCGGGTTGCCGTCTCAAAATGCGCCAGTGCCCGTTTCGCCTGTCCATTTACCAACTGAGTGTACCCAAGTACCAGATGAGCGTTTGCCGCGCTTGGGTTGAGACTGACTGCAAGTTCAGCTTCTGCTATCGCAGCATCGCGCCGGTTGTACAGAGTATAAGCCCGGGCGAGAGTGGCATGGGCGAAACTACTGTGTTCATCCAGGGCTACAGCGCGCTCTGCGTGATAGAGTGCACGTTCCTTTGCCCCTTTGCGGTCATCAACCTGGACGAAAAACAGCTTTCGAAGCTCGGCATTTGCCATGACGGCATGCGCAAGCGCATAGTCCGGCGTCATGTCGATAGTCTTGGATAAAATGTCATTTGCCTTTTGGGTATCTTCGTCCGTGAACTTGAACAGATGCCACAGAGCTTTTTGAACCCTGTCCCATACATTGACCTCACCACGTTTCAGGCGGGCTTGCTCTCGCAAGTCGAACCGCAGCTCCCAGTCGATATGCCCGACGACGGCCGCGGCGATTTCCTCTTGCAAGGAAAAGACATCCTCAATTTTGTGATCCAGGCGATCGGCCCAAAGGTCATGCCCATTCGATGTATCTACCAGATGGGCGGTGACGCGAACGCGATGGTCATCATAGCGCACACTGCCCTCTACTAAATAATGTGCCCCGAGGCGTTGCGCTATTTCCTCACCGGACAAAGAAGAATCTTTGAGTAACTTGGTCGAGGTAGGTGAGACCACCGACAGCCAATCCACCTTTGCAAGTTCGGTAACAAGTTCCTGGTTGATGCCTTGCACAAAGCCATTGCCGTCGCTTTGTCCACTGAGATTGTCGAAGGGCAACACTGCGATTACGGGCTTTTGAGGTGCCGGAAGCTGAGTGACCATACGATCGAACAGACGGTCTTTTTCTGCCGGAGGCTCAGTTTTTGGTGCAAGCGTTTCGGTTTCAGTTTGGGAACCGGACAAAAGTTCATGCGTTGCCGGGATTTGGAACACCAGTCCGTGCCGCGGCCAATCAACATTATTGAGTGTCATATAGTCTTTGAGATTGTGTGCTGCGTACAAGAATGCGTGGCTACGCGCGCTGACGCTGATCTGCTTGTGTGCGAAGTTAAGTCCCGCCGCGACGCGTGCCAACAGGTATTGGCTTTCCATAAAACTTAGCCGATGGCTTTCGTGGCGTTCAACCCAGCTCATCGCTCCACGCCGCAGAGTTCTGACGAACTCTGCGATCCCAACATCATCCTGCCACAGCCCCAACGTGTGGTGTTTTGAATGAAAGAGCCCGAGATCATCAAGAATGGCATCCCACTGAGCTGGCACGCAGTTTCCACGTCTCGCCAACAGATACGCCAACTCGAAATACGCATGATCATAAAACAGGAACTGCTTGTCTTGGTAAAGCGCCAGATCGATCAGGTAATAGTCAGGATCACTGCTTTGATGTGATCGTACCAGTACATTGTAGCCGTGAAGATCTCCATGTAATCGACCTTTGGCCGCTCGGATGCTTAATCGGCTTGGCGAGTTCTCGTCGCAAGCAAAAGCTATTGGGTTTGGGTACCAATGTCCTTCAAACATGAGGCAACGCTCGTTCGGATCATGGCCGCAAACGTCGGAAAGGAACCGGTGTAGTCGACCTGCCTCAGGATCTAGTCTGTATCCGAGCCATTCAGAGAGCAATTCCCGGGGTGAGTGCATACCCGGCGCCATCTGGTAGTCAGAATTCCAATCATCGAGTAGGCTTCGCGAGAGCCGTTGGAGGACGTTCAAGGCCAGTTCGTAGCCACAGTCGTTCCAAGGAAGAGAATATTCAAGTCCTTGCGCTACGACCGTTGAAAGGATCGCGATCTTGCCTTTATGTTCCAGCGAATTGACGATGCGAGCCAGATGTTTGGATCCGAACGCTGGTATCGCTTCGAACGCCTCGAGATGTCTTTGGTATTCGGTCTTTTCTTGCCATTCCGGATCGGGAAGTGCGTCAAGTTTGAGAATTGCCTGACCGCTGAAGGCATCACAGGTGATGTCAACAATATAGACAAGAGCGCCAGACTTGCCTGCACTTAGCCGCTGGTGAAAGTAAATTTCACCTTTTACCGACCAGCGGTCAATTATCAGTGGCAGAAGCTCTTTGTAGTCTTCCGGCCAAGAGAGATCATCGATGGCGGACATTAACAACACTCCGCAGAAGTACCGCCAAGGACTGTGTAATTCTGCGCGGCGGAACTGTCCTTTTGTATGATACACATGCAAACGCGTGAACCAAGTCGTTTGGATGCACTGGTCATAGTTTTCTGCGCGATGGTTGAGCCTGCCCAGTGAAAGCTCAATGCACCGCAAGATGCTCGAATGTCCGCTTTTGAGCAGTTGTGAAGCAGTCTTGACGCATCGGTGAAGTTCTCCTTTGGGCCGTTTGCCACCCTCGGTCCAAAGTTCTCGAACGGGAGCTTTGTCCGCACTGCCGCCGTTGACCAGGTCGGGACAGCTCATATGCCCAACCAAAACTGTCAGATGACCACTGTGAGCACAAAGCTACATGTATGTCTTTACCTCTGCGGGAACAAAAGAAGCTGTGCACTGCTGCCAGAATTGCCGGTATTCGGTTTTTAAAGTTCGAGTGAACTTGTAGTCTTTCCAAAGGTCGAGACTGAGCGGAGAGGATACATGGCAACAACTTTTGATTTTCACGGCAAGACGGCGGTCGTCACCGGTGGAGCGAAAGGTATCGGCTATGGAATTTCATTGAGCCTGCAAAAGGCAGGAGCAAACGTCCATGTCCTGGATATCGAGGCGTTAGAAGAAGACGGCATTCACTCACATGTTTGCGATGTGACAGATACCCAATACATTACCCGAGCAATTCAAGCTGTAGTTTCATCAGACCAAACTGTTGACGTGCTCATCAACAACGCCGGGTCGGGGGCGGGAAGTAAATCCGTGATCGAAACTGATCCGGATCAATGGAAAAAACTAATCGATATCAATCTGGTGAGTGTTTTCGAAGTAACACGGCAGATTTTACCATTTATGATTAGCCAAGATTACGGTCGTATTGTAAACATGGCATCTTTGGCTGGCAAAGAAGGCACGCCCAATCTCTCCGCATATTCAGCCGCAAAAGCCGGGGTAATTGCTCTGACTAAGTCACTCGGGAAAGAACTCGCGCTGACCGGCATCCGCGTTAACTGCATCGCACCAGGTCCGATCGAGACCGAGCTTTTGACACAATTGGATTGCAAGGACCTCGAAGCGATGCTTGCCAAGTCACCGATGAAAAGGGCCGGGACTGTCGAGGAACTTGTGCGCATCGTTCTTTTTCTCGCAGCGGATGACAATACCCTCAACACCGGTGCGGTCTTCGATGCATCTGGGGGACGAGCGGTCTATTAGGTGGAATTTAACGGATCGCATGGAACTTGAATTGCGGCTTTGTCCGCAGAACAGTCATTCAGCCAACCTTCAACCGACGTCCACATTGGCAAAAAAAGCCAAGTGAGTGCCCCCGGCAACCCGCAAAGGGCCGCCGAGGGTTCTGTCTATGAGGGTGGTCTTCGGGTGACGACATAGTCAGCCAGCCATTGCCAGTAGGCTTCAGCGTCCCGGAACCCCTGAGCCCGAGCAGCCAGATCTTCCGCTGCCTTATCGGCTCGTGAATAACCCCACGGAGTATCGGACCGATTTGAACCCGCTGGGTCGCAGTTCATCACTACGCCGGGAGAGATAGGCGCGGCTTAAATCACGAACCGGTACCTTTACCGGTGCTGATGGTCTTATGAACTTAGACTGCTCCAGATTGCATCCAGAGTCCTCCAGAGTGGCCCGGAGACGGACGAGAGAAGTCTCTGGCTGGTCAACCCAATCAGGAACGTCAGCGGTGCTCTCAGGGGCAGACAGAGCTTCTTCTGCCTGCGATCGAACCTGCTCCACCAGTGTCTCGAACCGGGCGTTGACTTCAGCGGCACGGACGCGGGCGGTGTTTCGGTCACTGTTCTTGAGGCTCTGCTTCAGCGCCTGAGCGCCCAGCGCGAGAGCCACGTCAACAGGATAGTTTCGCCGATAGAGCCACGTGTGGCCCTTCAAGTAGGCATAACGAATTTGAGCAGACATTGCGTCTCCTCCTTTCTAGTTTGATTGTTGGGGAAAGGACCGAACTAGCCGGTCTTGGGGACGACCCGGAAGACCAGGTCCAGTGCCGGTTCGCCATACTCGCCAGCCAGAGGGCCGGTGACGGCATGGCCGGTCACGCAGTCTTCGAACACCTCGTCGATCTGGAAGAGATGTTCAGGCACGTCATCGAAGGCCCGGATCACCACGACGTCACCGGGGTTTAACACCAGCTCAGTCATCGTCGGACCTCC
>NZ_JBXWQF010000044.1:0-7812 GCF_059612245.1 Ruegeria sp. CDSA079
GTGACCTGCGCAGCCTGTGGTGCGGGCCAGATAATTGGCCAGTAAGAACCGGACAGGGCCAGCCGCAAGGTGTGACCGGCACGAAGGCGGTGCGCGCATTCATTCAGCACGATCTCGGCCTCATAAACTTGGCCCGGCTGCAATGCTTCGGGGGTTTCGTGGCTGCGATAGTGGCACAGGTTCAGGGCGCGATAGGTGATGCGTTGCGATACGCCGTCAGGAGACAAATCGCATAGCCGCGCAACCAGTTGCGCGACGGGCTTGTCTACCGAGAACCGGATTTTCAGCCGGGCCCGGCCCAACAGCTCCAGCGGTGTTCGCATCACCGCGCTGTCGAAGCACACCGACAGCGCGTCGTCCGCAGCCTGATCGTCGGGCAATTCGTTGTCGATCCGCATGCCCGGGCAAAAGTAACCGCCCCTTGCGCCCACATTCGCAGCTGTGGCGACGATGACCTCGCCCTCGGTCGGCGAACCGGCAAACCCCGCAGGGCTTAGATGCCAGGTCTGGTCCTGCACCGAAGGTGACGGCCATTCAGCCTCGGCGATCCAGCGGCCTTTGCGCGGCCCGTTCTGCGGCGTAGGGTTGAAGTGTTCCTGCATGTAGGCGCGATAGGCGGGAAGGTCCTCGACCCCGTTTTTCTGCCCTTTCAGCCAGCGGTCAAACCAGCCGATCACCTCGGAATGAAAATCGCAGGCATCCAGTTTCGAAATATGGGCGTAGCGGTGTTCCCACGGGCCGATCATCGCCTTTGCTGGCACGGTCAGATTGGCGGCCAGCGCTGGCGGCGCGTTCACATAGGCATCGGCCCAGCCGGTTATGGCCAGAACCGGGGCCTGAATGGCCGACCAATCCTCGGACACCGAACCGTGTTTCCAGAACGCGTCGCGGGTGGGGTGACGCAACCAGTCGGCGGTAGAAAACGGGACATTCTCCAGGCGCGCAAGCCAGTCTTCACGCCAGTCGGAGCGCAGTTCGGGATCGGCCGGACGGGTCAGATAGGCAAACATCTGACTGCCCCAGTTCACATTGTCACTGAGCAGGCAGCCCCCCATGAAATGGATGTCGTCGGCATAGCGATCGACTGTCGACGCCACGCTGACCACCGCCTTCAGCGCCGGTGGGCGACGCCAGGCCATCTGCAACCCGTTGAAGCCGCCCCACGAAATGCCGATCATGCCGATATTGCCGTCGCACCAGTCCTGAGACGCGATCCAGTCCAGAACCGCCTCGCCGTCGCGAAGTTCTTGCTCCGAATACTCATCGTCAAACTGCCCCTGACTGTCACCGGTTCCGGTGATGTCGACACGGACACAGGCATATCCGGCCTCGGCAAAGACCGGATGCGTCGTCTCATCCCGGGGTGCGGTCCCGTCGCGCTTGCGATAGGGCAAATACTCCAGAATGGCGGGCGCCGGGCGCGTTTCGGGCAGCCAGACCCGGGCGGCAAGCTGCCGCCCATCTGGCAAGTGAATCCACAAATTCTCGACGATTTCGACTGGCATGGATTTTCTGAGCTCCCTGTTTGGGTCACAAGAGAACTCAGATTCCGTGGAAGGTAAATGGTGCGGTTTGAATCGTGCTTGTACTATCCGCATACAAACAGCGTACACCTGCAAAAATTTTGTGGCCGTGTCCGAAACGCACTCCAGTTCCCTGTCATGTGAAACAGCCCGCCGGAACAGCCTTCATGCCTTAACTGCAAGGTCCGCAGATGTCGTTTCAGCTTCGATAGCACTGGCCAGTGCCTTGCGGAACAGTTTGGCACCCTTGTCCAAACCAAGATCGATATGGGGTGTCTTGGCGCGCTTCATGCCCAAATGCACCTGCTCCAGCACCTCTTTGTCTTCGAGAAACGCCATACGCGCGCCGTCATTCATGAACTTTGAGACCTCTGCGTTGTCAGGGTCCGTGTTTCGGTGCTGAAACCAGAAATACCGGGTTCGGTCCTCGTCAATCGGCGTCATGAAATTGTACGAGATATTGACATAAGTCTTGTCGACCGAGGGTTTGCCATAACCGCCAGTACCAACGGGCGTATATACGGATTTGTTCAGCGCGATGGCAGGCAGGCACATCTCGTAATGCTGTAGCCGGTCGCAATCACCCGCGAACGCCACCAAGTTGGCATAGTAGGGTGAAGGCGGTTTGTTTTCGATCCAGCGTGACACAATCACACCACGGTCTGTCTTTTCGACATTTAACGGTTCTTCATCCGTGCCCGCGCCCGCAAAGGACGAGACATGGACCCAGGCCACGTGGCTGGGATCCAGCAGGTTGTCGCAAACCCAAAGATAGTGGCAGTCGATATCCATCACGCCACCATCGGTCTTGCCCCAACTTGGATCGTCAAAATTTTCAATTGGGAAGATCTTGTCCGGGTCAGCCAGTTCGGGGTCTCCCATCCAGATCCAGAGCAGCCGGTACCGGTCGACCACCGGGTAAGACTTCACAACCGCCCGGCGCGGGGTCATGCCACGCTGGGTGGGACTGTCGGTGCATCTGCCTGAACAATCGAACTTCAGACCGTGATAGCCGCATTCCACCACATCGCCGATCAGATTGCCTTTCGACAACGGCAATTTGCGATGTGGGCAGGCATCCTCAAGCGCCACGGGGATACCATCCTGCTGCCGATAGAAAACGACATTTTCGCCCAGAAACGTCTCGGCTTTCAACTCGCGCCCGATATCCTTGCTCCAGGCCGCGACGTACCAGCAGTTTCTCAGAAACATCGTTATGCTCTCCAATGTGACAGATGGCTTGTTCCAGTATGGGCACGCAAGCCCCCATAGGCCATGCTGGAATTGTAATGGCAGTCATAAGCCTGACTAATTTCAATCAGATGCAGGCGGAGGAATTTCCGGTTGCGCCGCAACCTCGGCATGAATCCAGTTTAGGAACTCGGCAACCTTGGCGCTATCCTTGGTCTCATGCGGTCTTACCAGCCAATAAGACAGCGGTGACTGAGTCACTTCCACGAAGGGGCGTGCCAAACGCCCGTCTGCCATCATGTCGATGACCAGGGGTTCGCGCCCTAACGCCACGCCCAACCCTTCAATCGCGGCCTGAACAACCATGTTCGATTGCCCCAGCCGCCGTGTCCGCAGCGCGGTTGGCAAGGTCAGGCCACAACGTCGCGCCCAGAATTCCCATGTGGGACTGACCGCCCCGTGATGGAGGTTCTCATCCACCAGCATCGTATGCCGCTCAAGATCCCCGACCTTTTGAAGATCAGGCAACAACGAGGGCGCACAAACCGGAAACAACTGCTCGTTCATGAGCAAATCGACCTGACAGCCGGGATAGTCGCCCAAGCCATAGCGAATTCCGATGTCCGCATCCGCACCGGAAAACGGGAATTGCCCGGTATCAGTTGCGATCGAAATCGACAGGTCCGGGTGGGCCATGTCAAAGCGCAAAAGGCGTGGAAACAACCAGTTGAACGCAAAACCCGGCAGGCATGAGATCACGATTGTCCGATCAGAGCGCGTTTTATCCCTGAGTTGCGCGCAAACATCCGAGATGCGCCCCAGCCCTTCCGAGATCGCCAGCGCCAACAACTCTCCTTCGCGGGTCGGGCGTGACTGCCGTGCACCGCGCACCAAAAGTTCGCGCCCCAACCACTCCTCGAGGGTGCGAACGTGCTGGCTGACGGCGCTTTGGCTGACGCCCAATTCGGTTGCAGCGGGTGAAAACCCCGAATGTCTGACAACCGCCTCGAACGCTCTTAGTGCGGAATAGGGTAAGTTCAAGATCATATTAGTAACTCTAATGTCACTCATTAACACTTTCAAATAGGTTGGGGACAGGCTCCTCGCGTAACTTTGACCAGTTCAATCCCGTAGGAGACGCGAATGTCGGACATCACGCCGGAACGCGGTGCGCAAAACCTGTTGGCAAACTGCGCCCACGCAACGGCCGGAGAACGGTTGCTGATCGCCTATGAACCGCCGGAGTACGGGTATTTCGATGCGGATAGTGTCGAAATCGTCTCGCGTGTTGCCAGATCCATGGGCCTGTCAGTCGACACCGTAGACGTGGGGTTCAACCCGGATAACCCGCACCTGTCGCCGGAACTGCTGGCCCGGTTCGAATCTGCCGATGTCATCCTGTTTCTGGCCCGACTCGGGGATCAGTTGCGGTTTTCTCACATGCCGAAGGGCAAAAAGATCATCGTCAGCTTTGCCCTCAGCCGTGAACAATTCGGGTCGGGGTTTTCAAACGGGCATCACGACGCCTTCATGGAACTCAAGGCCGAGATCAACGCGGTTTTGAACAACGCACAAGAGGTGCAGTTCACCTGCCCTTTGGGCACCGATGTATGCGGGCGGCCTGAAATGAACCTCGACCCGTCGGGCGATACCTCCATCCTGCGCTTCCCGATGTCGGTTTTCACGCCTGTCCCCGCACACAGCTTCTCGGGCCGCGTGGCCCTGACCTTCCTGACGGGAACCGGATCAAAGTATTATGAAGGTTATACAACCGAATTCACCCATCCTGTTCTTGCCTGTCTCGACAAGGGCCGCCTGACCGGGTTCGAGGGGCATCCGTCGGATGTGGCGCAGGCCGAGGCCCATTATGATCGCGTGGCAGCACAGTTCGGCATAGACCGGAACTTTGTGCATTCCTGGCACGCGGGCATTCATCCAGGCTGCGGTTACCCTTGGGACATGCGCCGGAACTACGAACGATGGAGCGGTGCCGCCTTTGGCAATCCGCGCATCCTGCATTTCCACACCTGCGGCGCATATGCCCCGGGCGAGATCAGCTGGAACGTGATTGACCCAACTGTCGTGATCGATGGCACGACCTATTGGGATAACGGGTGTTTCTACGCCGAGCGCCTGCCGGGCGGGCCTTCGATCCTAAACCGGTACCCATGCGCGGCGGGCCTTTTTGAGCAGCCCGACATGGATATCGGCTTACGGAAAACAGGCTGACCTGTCTGTTTTGGTCGCACGATCCAACGCGCAGACCCAGGTACAGCACCGCATCAGGATTAATCCGGTTGCTCCGAAGGACATGCCTGTCCATAAAAAACGCGGGACACAGCTCGGTCCTGCCCAAAAATATCTCTCATGACCTAGGAAAGGGAACCGTTTCATGTCTGCCTGGATCCGGATGATTTCTGACGACGATGCCGATGCGCCATTGAAGGCGGTTCTGGACCTTGCACGAACACCGCACGGTACGGTGGACAATGTCATGCGTGTGCACTCGCTGCGCCCTAACACCATGAAAGGGCACGTGATTTTGTATCGCGCGTGCTTGCACGATGACAGCAACACAATCCCAATGTGGTTTCAGGAAGTGATCAGTTCTTATGTGTCGACCTTGAACACATGCCCTTATTCCTATGCCAATCACTGGGCCAATGCACGGCACCTGATCGGCGATGACGCGCAGGCAGACAAGATCGAGGCCGCGCTCAAAGCGCAACGACCGCAGGATGCGTTCGAAGGCGCACATCTGGAGGCTCTGATCTACGCCGAAAAGCTGACTGTTTCGCCTGGTACTATGGTTGAAACCGACGTCATCGCGCTTAGACAAGCCGGTTGGGGCGACGGCGAGATTCTCGAAATCAACCAGATCGTCGGCTATTTCAACTACGCCAATCGATTGCTCAACGGATTGGGCGTAACAACGGATGGCGATGTTGTGGGTTATTACGCCAGCGAGTAAACTCAAGACGCGATTCCGGGTCACTTTCGGGCTTTGGAGATCCCCGGCGCGGTCGGCATGTTGTTCAGCACGCTTTACAACATCGTCGACATCTTCTTTGCCGGGTTTCGGTCGACCAGTGCAAGCCGGACCGACATTGGGGTTTCAGACATTCTTCGTCACGGTTTCTGTCGGCATCGGGCTGAGCGCGCTGGTGGGGTACGCTTTGGGGGCTGGAGAATCGATATGTGGTCGCACAAAGCACCTGCCACGTTTCATTTGCATCCCAGAAAAGACCGATCGAGGCGAGGTAAGGGATGCTGACCTCACGACGGTTCGCATGCGCGGCCTCGTCCGGTAGGGCAAACAGCTCCAACGGTATATTGGATTAGTGTCCCAATTCCCCTCCATTGCGTCTACTTTTTGGGGCTGATGTTCCAGCGTGTTCAAACGGTGCAGATCGCCCATGTAGATCTGCGCCTGGATCAGTATGGCACCTATCCCCGCTGCGGTTATGAACGTGGCGCACACGTCGTGACCGCAATCTCTGATCAGCCGGCGAAAGGCCGAGATCCCAAGGATCAGGAAAGACATGGTCAGGCTGTTCACCATCAGCAAATGCGCCAGACGTTAGGGCATCGACGGTTTGAAGATGATCGCCTACCCATCGGTGGCAAAGACCGCATCATCGCACATCTCGAACCCGGCAGGCGTGTGCATCCAGCTGTTTAGATCCAGAAGGCGGACATGGTGGCACCGAATACGACAAGGAAGGTCGCCGTTGTGTGTAACCGGTTTGGAACCTTGGAAAACCTAAAAAACATGATGCCCGGAAAGACCGCTTCTAGAAAGAAGGCCGTCAGGATTTCCTAGGCCAGCAGCGGCCCGGCGATATTGCCGACAGCCCGTCTTGCAGCCGATTAGCCTAACGGTGGGCTATATCAACTAGCGGCTTCAAACGCGCGCACCATCGTTCCCGTGGCGTTTCTTGGACCAACGTATGTTTCAAGCTTCCCTATTCACCCCAAGGAGTGCCGCAGTTTACCTTCAAACTGGCACATGTCCCAGAAACCGTTCGTTCCGCACCTGTTCCGGACGTGATTTGTAGTGCTTGAAAAAGGCTCGCGACATCGCAGTACGGGAAGAAAAACCAGTTGCAGACGCGATCTCTACAAGCGGCATATCTGTGAACTTCAACAGACTATTGGAGCGCTCCAGTCGGAGCTCTTTATACGTTTCCAACAGCGTCGAGCCGGTCTTGCACAGAAATCGTCTTTGAAGCTGTCGGGTGGATGTGCCGATCACATCAGACAGATCCGAAATTCTCAGCGGATCTTCAATGTTCTCCAGCATTGTGTCGACTGCAAGAGTGACAAGCCTGTCGCCATTCGCCTTGCGAATAAGCCGGTTAGCGGCCTGACTTTCGGACATGCGCTGTGGCTCGCTCAAACCAATGTATCGCCGCAGAGTATCCGCCAGATGCTCACCATGGTCCATTGATACAAAATCGGCCAACAGGCGCAGCGCACTGATCCGCGTATTCGCGCTGTGCATACGCCCGTCGGAGGAAAAATAGGTTGAAGTTCCGCAGCTTTTTATTCCACGTTCCAGCGCCGCCGCTTCGAAAGCTGAATGCACAGCGGCAATGGTTCGGTCCGATCCGCTGATTTGGGACAACAACATCACGCTCCCCCCGACAAGAAGGGATCGGGGCGAAAGGTTCAATACCTGATTGACCCAGGATCTTTCTGCGGCAGTGGGCGTCCACGCGTTTTCGATATCCCCCCAGAAGATGGCTGTACGTCCCGCCCAAAAAAGCGGGCCGCCAACCGAATCATTCCCAGGAACACGGAAGTTCACGACATAGGTGTGTTTATCGACCAAAGAGTTCAGCGCTTGGTAAAACTCGACCACCAGTTCGGCTGACGCTTTGTCGGAGTTACGGTGCAAAATGACATCAATGCACTGCACTCGATCTGAAACAGGAGCAGAAGTTTCTGCCAAATGAGCGTGGTCATTCGCTACGACATAGTGTTTCATTTTGATGTACCAACCTCGCTTTGGTCAGCACCAAATCAGAACATGAGTTTCCGATTGGCGAAAACCCCGCCTGTTTTTGGCGGGGTTTTGTTTTTGCGTTTACTCGGC
>NZ_JBXWQF010000045.1:0-7211 GCF_059612245.1 Ruegeria sp. CDSA079
CTTGGCGGCAAAACTCCGAAGATCAAAGGCACACACCTCGATCTGGCTGTAGAGCAAGCCAGGGACACGGCAAAGGCGCTGGCTGGTGCGAAACCGGCCCCTGCCCCGGTGAAAGAGGTTTCGGAAAAAGATCAGGAACTTCAGGCGGCATTTGACGCGCAGCGCACGGTAGCAAAGCGGAAAAGCCGGTCAGCGAAAGATATGGCGATGGAGAAAATGAGAGCCAAACGGCCAGAAAGTAGCGCCTCCGCTTGACGGGGGTGCTGTTTCAGTAAATCTGCGTCTCACGATGTTCGTGAGAACATAGCGGTCTAACTATCAGAAGGTCATTTTAGATGAGATTGATACTTGCGATTTTGCTTCCGTTTGTGGTTTTCTTTACGATCAGACGCCCATTTCAGGGCTTTTTCTGCCTGCTCCTGCAATTGACGCTCATTGGCTGGATTCCGGCTGCGATTTGGGCTGTGTACTCGCTGAGCCAGTACAACACAGACAAGAAGATCAAGGCGGCGACCAAGGATAAGGTGTAAAAAATGAATGAAATCGAGCTGAACAAGCACGTCGCGGAACTCAACCGAGGCGCGCAGATGATGGATGCCCAGACTGAGGACAACAAGAAACTCCCCGGGTCTTCGGTGGTATCACGAGTGGGCCGGATTTTAGTTGAGACGGGCGGTGTAGAACTACTTCACAAGGCTCACCAACGAGTTGATGCGAGGTATCAAAGAACTGTAGAGCTTCAGTGGTACGGCCTCACTGATGGCGATAGGCAATGGCTGCCATAGTGTCCAGAAACAATCTGCGAAGGAAGGAAAGGTCGCCAGCAGGCGGCTTTTCTCATCGGGTAATCTTTAACGCTTACATGTCGCTCGGCACATCTATCGCATGCTTTTAGAGCCGTATCCGCCATTGATCCTACGTGCAGAGAACAACCACTTCGAGCCCACTTTGATCGATGCAACGCGGTGCCCCAATGACGGCGACGTGCAGAAACCAGACTTTGTAAATTTACGAGAACGGCTCAAAAGAAATTGCCTTTCACCAAACGGCGAACATTCTGGGGTGTCGTCAGGCAAACTAACCGTTCGCAGTATTCCGACAGAATCTCTGTGCGGAACCCGGAATTGCGTTAAAGTTGCGTAAACAACGTTGGTTCCTCACTTTGAGACGAAATTATCCAAAGCAAGATTGAAAGAAAATAGAATGAAACGCCTGTTTCCATCTCTGCCGGAGAACGCGACACTTGGAAGTGTCTATCAAGCCTTTCCTGACAAGCTTTCTCCGCTTTGTGCGTACGAAAGCCTTGTGATGAGGGGAGAGAGCGAGCTATCGGTTGCCGAGCGTGAGTTAATCGCAGCCTACGTCTCGGGCTTGAATGCTTGTGCGTATTGCCATGGCGCACACATCGTTTTCGCCAAAGCCTACGGCATTGAGGTCGAGACAATCGAGGCACTGATGGAAGATCGCGATACGGCACCCGTCGAGGATCATCTCAAACCGTTACTGGCATACATTGAAAAGCTTACTGTCTCGCCATCACGAATGACGGAAGCCGACGCAAATGCAGTCTACGCGGCAGGCTGGTCGGAGAGAGCGTTGTTCGATGCTATCCAGGTCTGCGGTGTCTTTAATCTCGTGAACCGCTTCATAGAAGGAACAGGTGTCCAAAGTCCTGGCAACGATCCAAAGCAAGCGGATGAGGCCACATTAAACCGATACCGCAGTGACACCTTCTACACCGATTTCGGACGAGAGAACGGCCTCGACATCCGTTGAATTGACGTTGTTCTAACGTTCGAACCGCTACGAAAGGCTGGTCCGATAAAGCAGCAGAAGCGTCCTTATCTCCCGAGGTTAACCAATTCGTCGATACCAGTCGGCACCTTCAGTTATTTTGGTAGATCCATGTTCAAACCTCGATGATCCGTCCGGCTTTTCGTAGATAACCCATTTTCTGATAAGGTTTGGAGACTTGTGAGCTTTGTAAGGGGGGGAGAGTTGCTTAAGTTTGACGCTGAGACAACGAGATTACTTGAAATTGCCTATCAGGGAGCTGAGTTGACACGGCGAAGACAGGCTTCATTTGATGCGCTGTGCCCTGCTCCCGGTGAAACTATTTTGGACATTGGTTGTGGCAACGGTCTGTTAACGGCAGAGTTGGCTCGCACAGTTGGTTCGGATGGTTATGTCATCGGGATCGACCCAAGCGAGGACATGACAGCAGCCGCAAAAGAACGATGCAGCGACTACGCAAACGTGGAGTTTAGTGCAGGTTCCGCAAATCACTTGCCCATTGAGGATGAACGTGCTGACAAGGCCGTCTCGGTACAGGTCTTTGAGTACATCGAAGACGTAGACGGTGCATTGGCTGACACGCTGCGGTGCGTCAAACCCGGTGGGCGCCTTGTCATCAGCGATCTACACTTTGGCAGCTTGATTTGGTTCAGCGACGAGCCCGACAGAATGCAAAAGATGCTGACATCCTGGAACCAGCACTTTGTGAGTGGTTCCGTCCCGGAAAGACTGCCCGCACTGATAAAGGCTCGCGGCAACCATGTGGAAGATGTCTTGTCGTTCACAATGACAGATCACCAGCTAAAACCTGATGGCCTCGCAATCATGATGATGCACCTCATGAAGCAATATGCTGTCGCAAATGACCATGTTGATCCCGCTGTTGCGCAATCGTGGTTCGACGAGCAGTTCGGCCTTGCAAAGGTTGGACGCTTCTTTTTTTCGATGACCCAATTTATCGTCGTGGCGCGTAAAAGGGATTGATAGACCGAAATGACTTGGCCTCGGTTCTTCCACTGACTCGCTGAAAGGGGCAGTTCAAGAGCCCCCCTCAGGTGTGGCGGTCGTCGTGATTGGTGCTGCAATCTTTTGTCCGTACTTAATTGTCGCCGTTGAGGCCCCAAGGAGGGTCAAGACGTGCAGCCATTGATCAGGCGTTCGAACGACCGCAGCGATATCGTCGGCCAGAGGTTAGAGGCTTCGTTAAGTTCTTCGCACCTCGATACGCTGCAATCTACAAGTAGTGATCGATTAAAAAAGAACTGATGCTATACTTTTTGAAACGCGGACAAGCTCTTTTGCATTTAAACGAGTTCAGCGGACAAAGAGAGCGCCGGTTTAAACCATTCCTCTCCGCACAGGGGTTTCAGGACGTTTCAATCGGAAGGCTTTGATCGGCGCTCCACTCAGCCCAGGAACCATCATAGAGGCGCGACTTGTCGAACCCCATGTGGCGAAGCGCAAGGAGACCGCAGGAGGCGGCAATACCGCGACCGCAATACGCGATAACCTCGTCGTCGGTTTGAATTCCCTTGTCCTGATAGTGCTGAAGGAGGCGGAGGCGATCCGCCAACCTGAATGAGCCTCGTTCCTGTAGTTTTGCTGTCCGCTCAGCAATAGGTGTGTGTGCCAAAACCGGATCGATGTTCGATATCGCCGGTATGTTAACTGCACCAGGGATATGTCCCGAGCGACCTCCCCAAGTGTGAACACCGTCGCCTCGGAAGAGGTCGTTTGGCAGAAAGTCCACAACTCTGACCTCAGGCTTACCTATCGCGTCCAGAACGTCAGTTTTGCTGGCAATCCAATTGCTCTGCACCTTGGGAGCGAAGTCGCCAGGCTCAACGGATGGATCACCAGCTTCAACCGGTCGACCTTCCAGTTTCCATTGCTGCAAACCGCCATCCAAAACCTGCACATTTTCATGGCCATAGTGCGAAAGCGCCCACCAAAGACGTGCAGAAGCCAAGGGCAGCCCAGAGTCATCGTAAACCACGACATGACTGTCATTGGATACACCCAACTCGCGCATCTTTTTCCCGAAATCCTCAGGTCCGAGCATCATATCGGGAATGTTCTGAGTGCTGTCCGCAAGCTCCGTCGACATACCAACATACACGGCGCCAGGAATGTGCTCAGCTTGGAACTCGCTCCTGTCGTCGTAGGCCACACCCTTGCCGTTTTCCTCCCTAAACTTCCAGCGAACATCAATGATGCGCAGTTTCGGGTCGGTCAGGTTATCTGCCAACCAAGTCGTATCAATGAGTGGGCGAGTATGTGTTGCCATCCCTACGTTCTCCTCTAACCGGACGTCGGTCGAGCCGTATGGAATAATCCTCAAAATTGGCTTCGGAGTCCAATTTTGGAAGATCGGGATCTGGCGGAGCCACTATGGTCGGAATTAGATTTCGATGAACGTATTGCCTATCGGAAGCAATTTAAGCTGAAATTACGGCACCTTGTTAAGTCGATTTCCTTTGACTCACTCATAGTTAAGCATGCTCATATAGCTCGCTGACGGACAGGTTTGGAACAGACAGTGGAAGGTTTGGATGCTCGAAGATCGGTACGGAAGCCCGCTAACGACAACATCACAAACTGCACGTGACGCCTATGTTGAAGGCATCGACCGTTTTCTGGGTGCTTTTGATGATGTCGAAGAAGCTTACTGTTCTGCAATGCAGGCAGATGATAGTTTTGCCATGCCCCATGTTGGCCTTGCGCGCTATCTTGTTACCGTCGGCCGCGGACAAGATGCAGAGCGAGAATTAGCCGCCGCAAAGGAACTGTCGCAAGGCGTCAGCCCGCGCGAAGCCGCCCAGATCGAACTTATCAACGATCTCATTGAGGGGCGTGCACCGCAGGCCTACAGGCGCATTCGAGATCACGTCGCAGACCATCCGCGAGATATTTTGCTGGCTCAGACATGTACCAGCGTATTTGGCTTAATCGGATTTTCAGGTCAGGCAGGACGCGAGGCAGAGCAGCTTGCGTACTCCACACCGCGGCGCTCCACCTCATCGCCGACACTATGTTGGCGTCTTCTAGCTACCACCCTTAGTCTCCGCTGTGACAAAAATTGATTTTCCTGAGCCTGAGCGACGCCGATTATGAGTGATCAGATCTTGGGCGAACGTAGAACTATGGATTCAATAGATCAGGATGGATAGTCTTCGGTGTAGGGGAGAACGGGAGTGGAACGCCGCCTTACCACTATCTTGAGTATTGACGTCGTGGGCTACTCGCGACTGATGGAACGCGATGAGGCAGCGACGCTGGCTGCACTAAAGTCGCATCGGTTGGAACTCATTGACCCCTTTGCAGCGAGTTTTGTTGGCAAGACGATCAAGTTGATGGGTGATGGTGCGCTGCTGGAGTTCGAAAGCACCGTACAAGCAATGAAATTTGCCGTTTCTGTTCAAAACGAAATGATATCTCGAAATTCGGACGTTCTAGAAAGCGAAAGAATTGTGTTTCGGATCGGCATAAACATCGGAGATGTGATTGCCGAGGATGGAGACATTTATGGTGATGGCGTCAACGTCGCTGCCCGCCTTGAAGGTTTGGCCGAGCCCGGAGGCATTTGCATTCACCGCAGCGTAAGGGACCAGGTGCAGGACAAGCTGGATCTGAATTTCAAGGATCTGGGTGAGACCGAAGTCAAGAACATAGAGAGACCAGTCCGAGCATTCGAAGTCATTCTGGATGACAAGGCCAAAGCTTTGGCTATTTCAGAGCCAATTGCGCATACGAAACCACCGATATCCAAGTGGGCGCCAACGCTTGTCGGTGCAGTATGCATCTGTTTGGTGCTGGTTGCGGTCATATGGTGGCGATCCAGAGAAGTGGCACCCCTGGCCGAACAAGAAGAGTTGGTGCTTGCCATCCCGGACGTTCCTTCCATTGTCGTTTTGCCTTTTGAGAACCGCTCAACGGTTGAAGAGATCGGCTATCTGGCAGAAGGCTTTGGAACAGCAATAACAACGCAGCTGTCGAAGTTTCCGCAGCTATTTGTGATCGCTGGTTCGACTTCGATTAGCTTTGCCGACAGTTTGGTCAAACCGCGAGAAGTAGGCCGAGAGCTCGGTGTACGATATGTTTTGTCAGGCGGCGTTCAGAGCGTTGGCGAGAATATTTCAATTAATTCTACGCTCATAGAGACGGAGTCTGGGCACGCTCTATGGTCGGAACAATATGACGTTGGGATCGAAGAATTGTTTGTGGCACAGGCCGACCTTGTTAGGGAAATCGTATCAACCCTGAAAATAGTAGTAGAAGAAGAGGAAATCGCGTCGTTGAAGAAACGACCGACTGATGACCCACAAGCATATGAACTTTTTCTGAAAGCTGTCGCGAAGAGCAAGCTGTTGAACACTGCAAGTCGGCAACAGGCAATTGACCTGCTGGAGCGAGCTATAGTTCTCGATCCAGACTACCTTTCTGCCCATATCGAACTGAGCGGTCGCTATCTTAGCCTCTGGCGCTTTGGAGGTTCAGACGATCCAGAGACTGCGCTGAACAACGCTCGTCAGCACACCGAGCGCGCGTTAGAACTGGATCAAACTGACTATCGCGTTCAACATCGCTTGGGACAGCTACATTTATTTGCAGACCACGATCACCAACTCGCATACGAGGCGTTTCAGCGCGCAACTCGGGAGAACCCAAATGACCCGGAGGTCTTGTATGACATGGGCTTTTTGCGCTCGCTTATGGGTGAGCCAGCCGAAGCGATTGAGTGGAACATCAAGGCAAAGAGGGTCAACCCGCGTTATCCCGGCTGGTACAATTTTAATGCTGCACTTTCTCATTTCCTAATCAGGGACTACGAACAGGCAATTCTGCTGGCAAAAACCGGTATCTCAACCTATCCAAAGTCGCTTCCTCCGCGCCGCATCTTGGTCGCAACACTCGCAGAAATGGGACGTCTAGAAGATGCACAGGTTGAAGCAAAGAAATTGCTCGAAATCAGGCCGGACTTCCGTGTTTCTGCACACAGAAACACACCCTTTATGCATAAAGAGGACCAGAATCGGTATTTTGGTGCAATGATTGCAGGTGGGTTGCCTGAATAGCATAGTTTTCGGAAACCTGAATACTGTCGTCATGCGCAGTGATCAATAATTGAATTGATCCCAGACAATGGCAATTCGAGCCTCATCTGTCGAATGCAGCGAGTTTCACTAATGACAACGAAGCGCGGAAAGCGGAAGTTAGCAGCGGGTTGTGCCAAAGCCTTCCATGCAGGCGCGAGCCGATTTGTGCTATGATCACGGCTGAGGAAATCAAAAGCCGAGTCTTCGATTGATCACCACGCACCAAGGGAGTTTCAATGAAAAAGATGTCTTTCAGGCTGATACCCAACCCAAACGACATGGTGGCCTCGGATTTCACCGATCCTGGCTCCTTCACGACCA
>NZ_JBXWQF010000046.1:0-6160 GCF_059612245.1 Ruegeria sp. CDSA079
GATACGCCCGTCCATTTACGAAATGCTCTGGAGAAGGCGGTTGGGTCGGCATAGCCAAGCCTTTGCGCTGTCTCGCCGACGGATTTGTTGTCTTTTGCTAGCAGGCGTTCGGCTTCTTCCTGCTTAATGCGCGCGATCACTTGGGATGACGTTTGACCGTAAGGTTTCAGCCGGTTGTTCAGTGTTTCCTGATGAAAACCACAAAGATCCGCAAGCTCATTCACACCAAAACCTGGAACCGCAAGATGGACCCTGATCAGGCCTACCAGTCCCGCAAGGAAATCCTGTGGGGCGGCCAGATCTTCATCCATGACCCTGTAGTCTGGGGGATTTTCCAGTGCCTCTGGTCGTAATCTGTAACTTAGCCAGCTGGAGGGAAACCTGATCGAAAAACCTAGAGGATTGCACTTGATTGCCCGAACGCCGTGAAATTGGCCGGGCAGCGCTTCCGGGTCACTGACGCGAAGAATGACCTGATTGGGGTCCCACCTGAAATCCAGAACACGGTGCAAAAGGGATATCCATATACTTGTCAGAAACGCATCGATTTGGCTGGGAGAAACCGAAATCTGGAAGTTCCTTTTGGCACTGAAGTATGCGTGCTCTCCTTCGACAAAGAGGGATTGCGTAACAGCATTGGATTCCTTGGAAACCGCTTGAGTGTATCTGGTAAAGAAGTCTCCCAATGTAAGGGCTTCTGCCAGCATATCGCCGAGCGGGAGAAATTTGACAAGGTCAACGGATTGCCCGACCCGTGCGCAAAAATCCTTTGCAGTGGCTTCTGCCACGGCCTGATAGATATGGTAGACGGTATCGTGGCGCAGGAAATTCTTCGGGTCCATTACCTGCGCTTCGTTCAACCCCAGAGGATCAAGAACAAACGCGGGTTCGACCCCTACGCTGCGAAGCGCTGCGACAACCGGGCCCGCAACTGAAGCCCTGACGAGTGGCAGCGACTGATCCGTGTTTTTACCAAGTCTTCTTGTCATCTCTTCTCCAGAAATTCGCAATATTCCCGAGTGTAGGAAACTCCCACAATAAAATTATGAAACCTTGCAGTTTCCCAAAACTGTTCTTCTCGAACCGGCAATCTGTCAGGCATAAAGTCATTCATATTCTATAATGGTTCCTGATCAAGCTTTCTTGCGATTCTTGTTGATAGGAGCCCTGATGAACAGTTGCCTGATGCGTGTAGTGGCGCCCGCCGTATTGTTTGCGAGTCATTTGTTTCCAACCCATGCTGTCTCACAGGAAGAGAACTTCCCGATCCTTTTCACAAATGTTCATGTCTTTGACGGGGTGAACGAGGCGCGGATCGAGAACGCAAATGTTCTGGTCGTCGATAACCTGATCGCCGAAGTCTCAACTGAACCCCTGGCTGTCGCCAACGCCCAAATCATTGACGGTGGTGGGCGCACGCTGATGCCCGGACTGATCGACGCCCATGTTCACATGGCAATCACCGAACCGATTGCAGACCTCAGGGACAATTTCGACTGGATGTACTGGGGCGCCGTTTCCACCATCGAGGCCGAAAAGATGCTGTTGCGCGGCTTCACCTCCGTACGCGATGCGGGTGGGCCGGCAATCGGGCTTCAGAAAGCCATAGACCGGGGCAAGGCCGTCGGCCCCCGTATCTATCCGTCCGGCCCCGTGATCTCGCAGACCTCCGGGCATGGCGAGCATAGGCACTACACGGAACCGCACCCCAACTTCGAAGGGTCCTCGCCGTCGTTCTTCAATCAGCATCTTGAGTTTCTCGCCGACGGTGTCCCGGAAGTTCTGCGCGCAACGCGCGAAGCGCTTCGCCTCGGCGCATCGCAAATCAAAGTCATGGCGGGCGGTGGCGTATCCTCCAGTGTGGATCCGCTGCACACGGTTCAGTACTTGCCCGAAGAACTAGAGGCGGCAGTGCAGGCTGCGGCGGACTGGGATACCTACGTCCTTGTCCACGTCTACAATGACGAGAGCATTCTGCGGTCCATCGAAGCGGGTGTCCTGAGCATCGACCATGCGCAATTGATGACTGAAGTGGGCGCGCAGGCGATCAAGGACGCGGATGTCTGGGTCGTGCCCTACTATTCGCTTCTGGGGCTGGATGAGGAGGTTGTCACGAAGGTGCTTGGCCCACTCGCTGCTCCCAAATTTCTTGCAGTTCAGGCCGGAGCCAGAAACCAGATGAAGTTGCTGAAGGAATTTGGCATCGAAAAGGTCGTCTTTTCCACCGATATTATTGGGGACCCTGCGGCCCTCACCAAACAGAACGATGAATTCAAGTATCGACTCGAAGAGTGGTCTTCTTACGAAGTTCTTTTGCAGGCTACGTCTAAGGCCGGTGAATTGCTTGCCCTGTCAGGTCAACTCAACCCCTATCCCGCAGGTCCACTCGGCGTGATTACAGAAGGGGCCTATGCGGACATTTTGCTCGTCGAAGGAAACCCGGTCGAGGATGCCCTGATCATGACCGACTACGAGAACAACTTCGATCTGATCATGAAAGACGGCGTGATCTACAAGAACACACTCGACTGAGTGTCGCGCGGGGTGAAGTTACCTCGGCATCCCGCGCACCCAAAACACTTAAAGAAAGGCAACTCGATGAAACAGCTTAAACAGATTACAGTGACGGCAAGCGCGTTCGTATTCGCGGCGAGCGTTTCGTTTGCGCAGGACGCTTTGCCTCAAACACTGTTCACCAACGTCCATGTTTTTGACGGTGTGAACGAAGCGCGGATCGAAAATGCCAGTGTTTTGGTCGAGGGAAACCTGATTAAGGAAGTTTCGACCGATGCCATCGACGCGCCGGACGCAACCTTGATTGATGGCGGCGGGCGCACGCTGATGCCCGGGCTGATCGACAGCCACGTTCACCTGAACCTGACCGGTCTGTTCACAAGCTTTGGTGGCGCGGAATATGCCAATTGGGATGGTATTGGCGCAATGGCGGCTGCGAACGCGCGTGACTACCTCATGGATGGGTACACGACGGTTCGCGATGCCTGTGGTCAAGGCGATGCGATGAAGAAACTAATCGATCAGGACATAGTCGTCGGACCGCGGGTTTACCCAAGCGGTGCCTGCATCGGTCCGCAATCCGGTCACACGGACTGGCGCAGCCCCCGTGCGCGCGCTGAAGGTGGCCCCGTCACACAGGTCGAGGAACTTAATCTCGCGGTCGTCGCGGACGGCGTAGACGAAATCAGAGCAGCCGCGCGCAGAAACCTCAGCTTCGGCGCCACGCAGATCAAGCTTACGGTTGGCGGTGGTGTTTCCTCTGAATTGGACCCCCTCTGGTCCGTTGGATACAGCGTGGAAGAGATCAAAGCCGCAGTGGACGCGGCCGCATTTTATGACACATATGTGTTCGTACACGCCTATACAGACGAGACTGTTAAACTGGCTCTCGATGCCGGAGTGAAGGTCATTGACCACGGCCAGATGGTCACCGAAGAAACCGTAAAGCGCATGGCAGATGAAGGTATTATCTGGTCGCTCAATACCGCGGGCTTTTCACCGATCCTGTTTGAGCACCCCAACTTTGCGCCCGGCACGCCAGCAGGTATCAAACTCGCGGTTGCCCAGGACCAAAGCAAAGATCTCATTGAACTGGTCAAGAAGTACAAGCCCAAGATTGTGCACAATGTTGATACAGTACTTTCAACGCTCGATCAGGGCCGCGCCCACCGCGATTTCGAAAAGTACCAGTTTGCCGACTGGTTCGGAAATCATGCCATGCTGGTTTCGGCCACATCGGCGGGGGGCGAGCTGGCGCAATTGACGGGACAACGCAATCCTTACCCCGAGAAACTGGGCGTGATTGAAGCAGGCGCCTATGCCGATATCCTGATCGTCGATGGCAACCCGCTGGAAGATCTTTCTGTCTTGGGGGCCCAGCCGAAATGGTTTGACGCGGAACCGCGCGAAGAAGGTTTTGAAACCATCCGTGTCATCATGAAGGACGGCAAATTCTACAAGAACACGCTGGATTGAGGAGAGCGCGGGGCGGTCTCGCTCGTCCGCCCCGCGTTTTCCCCCGACGAACGCATCTTAAAAAGGATAGAACATGAAACGTCTCGCACTTGGCTCACTGGTGGTATTCTGCGGCTCGATGGCCGCCGCCCAAGACACAACGATTTTCACAAATGCCAACGTCTTGACCATGGATGCCGGTTTTTCGGTGGCTGAGGCTATGGCCATTCAGGGCAACCGCATTCTGGCGGTCGGGGCTGAAGCGGATGTGATGGCAGAAGCCGGGGAAAAGGCAACGGTTGTTGATCTGGCTGGCAGCACGGTCCTTCCAGGATTCATTGACGCACATTCCCACCCGGTCGGCGGCGGCGCATCTTCTGTCTTTGACAATGTGGGCATCGACCGTTTTTCCACAGTCGAAGAGGCGCTTGGGTACATGAAAGAAGCCACGGAAGGCCAAGGGCCTTTTGATTGGGCATTGTTTGTAAACCTCGACCTGGCGACGCAATCCTTCGCTGATGGCCTTGTTACCCGGGATCATTTGGACGCTATTGCGCCAGACACGCCGATGGTCATCTGGCAAGCGGGTGGCCATAAGATGACCGTTAACTCTGTCATGCTGGACTTGATGGGGGTTACTGACGACACGCCGGATCCTGAGGGTGCCCAATACGGGCGTTACGACGATGGTCGTCCCGACGGGAACTTGTCTGGATCCGCGCTGTTGTTCGGAGCGCTTGGCGTTATTGAACCCTATAACAGCTATGATCGCATCGAAGGTTCAGTCGCGCTGGCGAAAGAATGGAATGCTCAGGGGCTGACAACTCTTGGGGTTGCGGGCGTAGCGTCACCGAAAGATTGGGACGTGTTTGAGGAACTCGCCGCGCGAGATGATTTCCCTTTGCGGACCCGAAACTACCTCCAATGGGGTGCCTTGGTGATGTGGGATCAAGCGGGGGTAAGCCCCGGTCAGGGCGATGACAAGTCCCGTATCGTCGGCTGGAAGATCAGCGCGGACGGATCCAATCAAGCTTTCACCGGATTGCAGCGTGAACCTTACCTCAACTCGGACAACCTTGGTCTTGCCTATATGGGTCAAAAAGACATCGACGCTGCAGTTGTCGAAGGCACAAAACGTGGCGGCCAAATGGCCATGCACGGCAACGGAAATGCCGCCATCGACAATATCATATCGTCAGTTCAGAAAGCCCGAGATGCCGGTGTCGATGTCGTGCGCCCCCGAATTGAACATTGTTCGATCACCGAAGATGACCAGATCGCCAAACTCAAAGAGCTGGATATCTCTTGTTCATTCTTGATCGCGCACGTTCTCTATTGGGGTGCCGCCTTCCGTGACACTGTGTTCGGCCCTGAAAAGGCGGTGAAACTGGATCGAACCGGCAGCTTTGAGAAGGCCGGTGTGCCCTATTCTCTGCACACGGACTATTCCGTCTCGGTTCTTTCTCCGTTGGAAATGGTAGAAGCCGCAGTAACAAGATCCTTGTTTACGGACCCGGATACAGTGCTGGGCGAACACGAAAGAGCGTCTGTGGATATGGCTCTACGGGCGATTACCAGCGTCCCGGCCTTTCAACTCCTGTCAGAAGAAGAGATCGGCAGTCTTGAGGTCGGCAAACTAGCCGATTTCGTGATCCTGGGCCAGAATCCCCGCGCCATAGCCGCCGACCGAATCGCAGAGATCAAAGTGGAGCAGACCTGGATGGACGGGAAGAGGGTTCATTGAGGTTCTTGGGTTCCAACCGGCAAAGTCGTTTCCCGGCGCTCCAAAGTCCAAGAAGGCAAATTCAACACCGGGAGTAAACAAAAGTGAAATACCTGATCTCGACGGCGTTCCTCGCTCTGGCCTCGACGGTTTCTGCACAAGACCGTCCCGGAAACATGCGCACCTTTCTGTTCATTGGCACGTCCAATAGCACCGCTTGGGAAATGCAGATCGCCAATCCGGGGGATCGCGCAGCCTCGGTGAAGGGCGGGATCGAAGCGCTCGGTGGAGAGCTTTTGAGCTATTACTGGGGGCTTGGAAACGGGAAGAACTACATCACCGTTTCCCTGCCAGACGATCCAACCTTTATCCAGGCCTTCTATGTCAGCCGCCTCGGCGACGGCTTGTTGGATGACTACCAGATGATCGAATTGATGAGCAGCGCCGACATGGCTGTGGCACTGGAAC
>NZ_JBXWQF010000047.1:0-5217 GCF_059612245.1 Ruegeria sp. CDSA079
TTTGTTGAACCCGCGGCGAAGGTCCGCTTTAGACACTGCGAGCACCCCGATTAGCTGAGGCAACAACTACTAACACAGCGAAGAAGGGCACGGCTTGATCCGCGCCCTTTTTCCGTTCGGTGTGCTTGCCGTTAGCCGCTTACCCCTTGGGTTCCGGATCTGGTCTTGCCATCACCTTCGGCTTGCTCTTTTTCGCCTCCCGCAGTGTCTCTACTTCTTGGTCGATGCCTGCTGGGCGCAGCGGATGACGTTGCATCTTTTTGGCTGCGCCGATTTTTGCGACGGCTTCAAAGAGCACGAAGACTTTGCGCCCGAAGGCTTTGTCTTCAGTCGCGGCTTCAAGGAATGCAGGCAGCGTATCCGCAAAGGCCTCCATGATTTTTGCGGTTTCCTCGGCTTGCGCTTTGCCGATGTCTGCAATGATCCCGAGCGCGCGCAACTGCGCCGAGGAGAGGTTTGTCGGTAGGTTCATGAGAAGTCCCTCTTGTTTACCGTGATTATTTGAGAGCATTTGCTCCCGGTGAATGTCGGTGGGGGCTTATTGCCGCCACCGACACTCATCAGGTATGTTCATTGGTCTTTAGTGAGAAAAAAGTTTGAGGGGAGTTTGACACCCTTAAACCTCGGGATCCTTGTTTTGCCCTGGTTGGTGCCATTTATTGATCGCGCGCTTGAGTGTCGTGATGCGCCCCACCAGTGACCGACGCGCTTTGATGATCTCTTTCTTTGTGCGGTCCGGAAGGGAGGCCGACGCTGCGACAATCGCGTCATCCGCCGCTTTGATCTCCTCAAAATGCGTCTGCACCTCAGCTTGGGCTTCCTGCCTTGCCTCCTCGCGGGCTTTTATGCGCAACGCAAAAAATGCTTTTCCAAACAAGCGCGCGGCGATGGATTTGCCATCAGGCTGCGCCATCTCCGCCAGCGTTTTGGGGTCGCCCTCCGCGACGGCCTTTGCGGTCTCTATCACGGTCGCGGCTTGTTTCTCGCGTTTGCCTACGTGGGCTTCACGCTCTGTCAGTTGCCGCTCTTTCTCTTCCCGCCATTTGCGCGGGCTGACGTGTTCCACATACTCCGGAAGGCTCGCGAGTCTTTCGTTCTCATTGGCGCTCGATGTCTGTTCTTTGCGATGCTGATGCACTGCGTCTCGCAATGCCTGCTTGCGCCGCTCTCCGCGCTTCAATCCAAGCTCTGCAAACCAATCTCCAACGCTGTCTTGCGCCTTCTCATAGTCCTTGATCAGAGCGTGCACTGAAGGCTGCAGCATCCTGCGCCCGTCTTTGGTTTGTGAGCGTGGCAACACAACCGCATGGATATGATAGGTGGTCTCATCAAGATCAGCCCGTGCGTGAATGACATCATCTCCAAAGCTGTCTTTGAGCCACGCCACAGCCGCTTGCTCAAATTGTTCCTCGCGACTCTCGCCAAACAGGTGATCTATGTTGTCGTGATCAAACGCTGCAAACCAGTCCTTGTGCGCTGTTATGATCACCTCACGCAGAGGACCATGACGCGTTGCTCGCCAAGGATCCTTCGGGCCTTCGGCAACGCGTTTGGCAAGCTCCGCTTTACGCCGCCGCTTCGTCAGCCCCTCAAGCTCTTTAGCAAAATTCTCTACGCGTATTTCTTCGATCTCTTTGAGCGCGCGCTGCGCCCAGTCTTCGCCGCCGATCAGGCGCCGGTTGAGGCTCGATCGTGTTTCATCCACGTGACCGAGATCGCCGCCTTTTCGGCGGCGGTGCAGCTCGCATCCGCCCATATCCGCTGGAAACGGACCTTCCATGCGCAACACCACAGGGTGTTGCTTGGTGGCCGCCTTGATCACTTCGTCCGTCACGTCGTCCTCTCATCTTGAGGACGGGAAGTGGGTCCGCTGTCGCAAACTTGTGCATCGCAGGTTTGACGCGCCGTCTTGACCAAGGCGCGACCTGGCTGCGCAGGGAGAGTTACTCACTAATCAGACCGCGCAGTTTCCCTTGGAAACCGCTCTGGCTGTCGTTCGTCGGGGCGCTGCCCCGAACCCCGCGCTACCGCGGGTCCCCTGCGCGTTGGGCGGCAAAGGAACCTTTGCCACGCTCCTCTGCACTCCATGGGCGCCTCCCGGCAGGCTCAAGGGGTATTCCGCATACCGCCCCGAGACCCCGTGCTCTTGAGGAAGATCCTTCGCCGACCTTCCCCAAACCCCTTCCAGCGCTGGCCGCCGTGAAGCTGCGAAGCGGTGTGTGCACCAGGTGCAGGACGCCCGGTCTCAGCTGCGCAGACGTTGTGTCGCGCATCTGAGGCCGGGGACCAGCCCCGGATCAGAACAAGACGTGATGATTGTTCCAATTGGAGATTCCAATGACCGACACACCACCAACCAACACCGCGCGTCCGGCCACCTGGCAGGATGCGCTATATACCAGCGACGTTGTTGCTTTCCGCTTTCCCCATGAGACAGACGGCCCGAACCTTCCAAAGGTCCGTCCGGCACTGGTACTCGATGTGGAAGAGACCGATGTTGGTCGCTTCGCGTCTCTCGCCTACGGCACATCCAATCCGCGTTCCCGCAAGGCCGCCTACTGCGTAGATGTGCGCTCCGAGAAGGACCGCGCTTCAGCCGCACTTCACCTTCCAACGCGCTTCGATGCTTCGCGGCGGATTCTCGTGTCACTCGATCATCCCGGGTTCGAGCTGCACTCAGAGAAAGGGACGCCGGTGCTCGGACGCCTCAGCGGTCCTGCAAACGCCCGCATGCACAAGGTGCGGGCCCGCATTCACGCCGAACGCGATATCCGGCGCGATTATCTGGGCCGACAGCGGCGTAGGGCCGGTGGCCGCCGGCCTGTCACTGTTGAGCGACGGTCCAAGTTCCATAAAACCACATGGTAGACGATCAATGTCTAAGCTCAACATCGACTACGACCCGATCCAATCTGCGATCTTCCAGGCTCTCAGCCTCGCTCCCAGCGCGCACGACGCGCTGGACCAGTTGGTGGATTGCTGGACCGACATACAAAGTGCCAATGCCGCACGCCGTCTTGCGGTGCGGATTGCGCAGGAGAAGATTTTCTCTGCGAGGGACCTCGATGCGTTGGAGTGTATGCTGCTGCCGCTGATCGAAGTTGTCGACACTGGACGGCGCACCGAGTTCATATCGGATGAGAACCACGTGCGCGGCGGCTACCATATCGAAGAGTTGGAGCCGAAGGCGCGGGACCTGGAGAGCAAGATCCAGCCCCTGAAGTCTTTGCTCACAACCCTGCAAACACTTGGCCGACTGCGTCGATCCGAGCAAATCGCGCTGACGCTGCGCGGCGAGGATATGACCTTACCTGCAACGATCCGGAGGCGCAAAGGCGCTTTCGGATCAAACCATCCAAACTGCTTTTTTGCAAAAATTCCTTCGGTCCCAAGTTCCGACTGCCACTCACGGCAGACACCAACACAGGGACCCCGAACTGGACCGTTCACCCCTTCAGTTCACCGCTTAGGCCGCCAACGCGCCACAGGGCGCAAACAACCAGACCCAGATCGCCTGCGCGGTTTACTCAAGTTGATGGCGCGCGCCGAGGTGCAAGCCATCGCGTCGCAACCCGCCGCCAATTTGAACCACCCAATCAAGGAAACGCCATAACTCTCCGCGCCGTCGTTTATGCTCGCTATAGCTCAGACTTGCAGAAAGCCACCTCGATCGAAGATCAAATTGCCGTGGCGGAACGCTTCTGCGCGCGTCAGGGCTGGGCGATTGTTAATGTCTTTGAGGACCGAGAGAAGTCAGGCAAAGACATGCGTCGTCCGGGCTTCCAGGCGTTGAAGGCGGCAGCGGCGGCTCAGTCTTTTGATGTAGTTGTGGTGGAAGCCATCGACCGTCTCACTCGCAAAGTCAAAGATGCGTTGAGCACCTACGACTTCTTCATGTTCCAGGATATCAAGCTGCACTCGATCCAGAAAGGGGAGCAGGACTTCATGAAGGTGCTCTTTGCGGGCTTTGGCGCGCAGATGTTCAGCCAGAAGATCTCGGATCATACCCGCCGCGGCATGCAGGGTGCGGTCACGCGGCAGCGCTTGCACACCCGTGCCTTCGGCTACCGAAAGCGTGAGGCAGAAACCGGCCCCAACCGGGAGATCGATCCTAATCAGGCGCGTATTGTGCGCCGTATCTTTGAAGAGTTTGCAACCGGTCGTTCGGCGCAGTCGATTGCAGAAGGCCTCAACAAGGACCGTATCCCGGCGCCCAATGGTGGCTCATGGGATGGCTCAACGATCCGTGGCAATCCGTCCCGACGCGAAGGCATTCTACGCAATCAGCTTTACATCGGAATCGCCAGCATTTGCCAATTTACGCACACGTATCACCCAGAGGCCGGTCAGCGGAAACTCAAGCGCACACCGGAAGACTATGTGGAGCAGGATATCCCTGAATTGCGCATCATAGATCAGGTTCTTTGGGACGCCGTGCAGACCGAGTTGGCACGGCGTGCCGCGGACACGCCCAAAGCGGCCCGTGCGGCACGGCGCACCGTCTTTCTTCTGTCTGGCTTGTTAAAGTGCGGGTGCTGCGGAGCACCGTATGTCACCATCAACAAGACGAGCTACCGCTGCAGAGAGGCAAGGCGTGCCGCATGTAACAACAAACGTGCGATCTCGCGCAGGCGCATTGAGTCGCGTGTGTTTGGGGCGCTGCGAGCAGCCTTTCGGTCAGACGACCTGCTAAAACGCTTTGAGCAGGCTCTGGAGGACGAACGCGGCAAACTGGCAGACGGTCAGCTGGAGGCTGACCTCAGACGATTTGAAACGGCGCGCGACAAAGCAACCGCAGGGCGTGACAATATCCTCGCGGCCGTCGCAGAAGGCGCGCCATATGCCACGTTCAAGGCCAGGGCGGACACTCTGGAGCAAGAAATCAGCGATTTGACGTCTCGCATCACAGCACTTGAGGCACAGATCGCGCGCAGCCAAGCTGAGGTTGAAGATGCGCGCGCGATCTATGAGCGCGCGCTCAACAACATCGAGCATCTGCTCTCTGACAAGGCTTATGTCGAGGAAGCGCATGGATATCTGGCGATGCTCATCGATAAGATCAAGCTGATGCCAGACGAGCGAGCGCAACACGGCTTGCAAGCTGAGATACATCTCAGGAGCGGGGCATTGTTGGGCCGGGGCGCTGAAGACGAAACCGTTGTTGTCCCCTGTTGAGCGTGAGGGCGAGGAAACGGGCGAGAAGCAGAAATTCGCTGC
>NZ_JBXWQF010000048.1:0-4527 GCF_059612245.1 Ruegeria sp. CDSA079
CAAATCAGAACATGAGTTTCCGATTGGCGAAAACCCCGCCTGTTTTTGGCGGGGTTTTGTTTTTGCGTTTACTCGGCGGCGTCTGCGTATGCGTCCATTGGGGGGCATGTGCAGACGAGGTTTCTGTCGCCATATGCGTTGTCGACGCGGTTGACGGGAGACCAGTATTTGTCGACGCCGATGGAGCCCGGCGGGAAGCAGGCCTGTTCACGGGTGTAGGGGCGGTCCCAGTCGCCGACCAGATCGCGCACCGTGTGGGGGGCGTTTTTCAGCGGGTTGTTCTCCGCGTCGATCTTACCGTCGATGATGTCCTGCGCTTCCGAGCGGATCGAGAGCATGGCGTCGCAGAAACGGTCCAGTTCCGCCATGGGTTCCGATTCCGTGGGCTCCACCATCAGGGTGCCCGCCACCGGCCAGGACATGGTCGGCGCGTGGAAGCCTGAATCGACCAGACGTTTGGCGATGTCGTCGACGCTGACATGCGCGGCCTCGTCCAGCGGACGGGTGTCGAGGATGCATTCATGCGCCACGCGACCCGTTTCCGAGGTGTAGAGGATCGGATAGGCATCGCTCAGGCGCGCCGCGATATAGTTGGCGTTCAGGATCGCCACCTTGGTCGCCTGTGTCAGACCCGCGCCGCCCATCAGCAGCACATAGGCCCACGAGACCGGCAGGATCGAGGGCGAGCCAAACGGCGCCGCCGAGACCGGACCCACAGCAGTGCCATATTCCGGGTGGCCCGGCAGGTGCTCGGTCAGGTGCGCCTTGACGCCGATCGGGCCCATGCCGGGGCCGCCGCCACCATGCGGGATGCAGAAGGTCTTGTGCAGGTTCAGGTGGCTGACGTCACCGCCAATGTCACCCGGGCGCGACAGACCCACCATGGCGTTCATGTTGGCCCCGTCGATATAGACCTGACCGCCGTGATCATGGGTGATCTGGCAGACCTCCTGCACGGTGGTCTCGAACACACCATGGGTGGACGGATAGGTGATCATGCAGGCGGCCAGATGGTCGGAGTGCTTCTCGGCCTTGGCGCGGAAGTCGGCGATATCGATGTTGCCATTCTCATCCGCCTGTACCGGCACAACCTGCCAGCCCACCATCTGCGCCGAGGCCGGGTTGGTGCCATGCGCCGAGGTCGGGATCAGGCAGACGTTCCGCTGCCCCTGCCCGCGGGCGAAGTGATAGTTGCGGATGGTCAGAAGACCCGCATATTCGCCCTGCGCGCCCGAGTTGGGTTGCTGGCTGATCGCGTCATAACCGGTGATCTGGCACAGCTTGTCGTTCAGATCCGCAATCATCTCGTGATAGCCCTGCGCCTGATCTTCCGGGCAGAACGGATGCAGATTGCCGAACTCGGGCCAGGTGACCGGGATCATCTCGATCGTGGCGTTCAGCTTCATGGTGCAGGACCCCAGCGGGATCATCGCCCGGTCCAGCGCCAGATCGCGGTCGGCCAGACGGCGCATATACCGCGTGATCTCGGCCTCGGCCCGGTTCTGGTGGAAGATCGGGTGGGTCAGATAGGCGCTTTCACGCAGGGCGTAATCCGGCAGGCGGTATTGCTTGTTCGAACTGTCATCCGCCCGGTCGATGCCAAAGGCCCCCCAGACTGCCTCGATGGTCTCGGGCCGGGTCTGTTCGTCCAGGCTGATGCCCACTTTCGTGTCACCCACCTTGCGCAGGTTGACGCCCCGGGCCACAGCGGCCTCCATCACCACGTTCTGCAGATGACCAACTTCGACCGTGATGGTGTCGAAGAACACCTCCGGCTCCACGGCAAAGCCCGCCTCTTCCAGACCGGCGGCCAAGCGCGAGGTCTTGCGGTGCACCGATTGCGCGATGGCCTTGATGCCATCGGGACCATGGTACACGGCATACATCGAGGCAATGACAGCCAGCAGCGCCTGCGCGGTGCAGACGTTCGAGTTGGCTTTCTCGCGGCGGATATGCTGCTCGCGGGTTTGCAGCGACAGGCGGTAGGCCTTGTTGCCGCGGCTGTCGATGCTGACACCGATGATCCGGCCCGGCATCGAGCGCTTCAGCTTGTCGGTGGTTGCCATATAGGCGGCGTGCGGGCCACCATAGCCCATCGGAACGCCAAAGCGCTGGGTCGAGCCGATGGCAATGTCTGCACCCATCTCGCCGGGGGACTTCAGCAGTGCCAGCGACAGGATGTCGGCAGCAACAATGGCAATGGCTTTATGTTCATGCAGCGCCGCGATCTCGTTGGTGAAGTCGCGCACATGGCCATGGGTGCCGGGATACTGGAAGATGGCGCCAAAGACGGAACCTGCGTCCAGCGTATCCGGGTCGGCCACCTGCACGTCGATGCCCAGAGGCTCGGCGCGGGTCTTGATCACGGCGATGGTCTGCGGGTGGCAGTTCTTGTCGACGAAGAAGGCCGCGTTGTTGGCCTTGGACCGGCCGCCGCGCTTGGCCATCGCCATCGCTTCCGCCGCAGCAGTGGCTTCGTCCAGCAGGGACGCGTTGGCCACGTCCAGCCCGGTCAGGTCGCTGACCATGGTCTGGAAGTTCAGCAGCGCCTCAAGTCGGCCCTGGCTGATCTCGGGCTGATAGGGCGTGTAGGCGGTGTACCAGGCCGGGTTTTCCAGGATGTTGCGCAGGATCGGTGCCGGCGTGGTGGTGCCGTAATAGCCCTGACCGATCAGCGAGGTCAGAACCTTGTTCTTGCTCGCCACCTCTTTCATGTGAAAGAGCGCATCGCGTTCCGTCATCGCCGGACCCCAGTCCAGCGGCTCTTTCTGCCGGATCGCGGGCGGGACGGTGGCGTCGATCAACTCGTCCAGTGTCTTGAAGCCAATCACCTTGAGCATGTCGCGCATCTCGGTGGGTGACGGGCCAATATGGCGGCGATTGGCGAAGTCATAGGCTTCGTAGTCGGTCAGTTTGAAGGCCATTGCAGCGCTCCTATGGATAGGTCAGGTCCGGCGGAGGCTGCAGGAGCCTCCGGCGGGGATATTTTTAGCCAGATGAAGGAGCGGATCCGTGAAAGGCTCCGCCGTTCGGAGTCAGCCGATGAAGGCTTTGTAGCCGGCCTCGTCCATCAGATCTTCCAGCTGCGATGCGTCGCTGATTTTGATCTTGTAGATCCAGGCTTCGCCCTCGGGGTCTTCGTTCAGCGAACCGGGGTTGTCGGCCAGCGCCTCGTTCACTTCAACGATCTCGCCATCCACCGGAGCATAAAGCTCGGACGCGGCCTTGACGGATTCGATCACGCCGATCTCGCCGCCTTTTTCGAACTCGTCGCCCGCTTCCTGCTGCTCGACAAAGACCACCTCACCCAGCTGCTCGGCTGCGTGTTTGGTGATGCCCAGCGTGGCGGTGTCGCCCTCAACGGTCAGCCATTCATGCTCTTCGGAATAATAGGTTGCCATCTTGTCTTTCTCCTGACTTCAACGCTTGTAATTCTGGGTGACAAAGGGCAGCGCCACGATCTGCGCCGGTTGCGCCTTGCCCCGGATGATCAGGTTCACCTTCTCGCCCGGCTCGCCATGGCCTTTGCTCACATAGCCCATCGCAACGGGGCCACCCACCGTGGGGCCAAAGCTGCCCGAGGTGATCTGACCGATCGTGTTGCCCTCGAGGCATTGCACTTCCACGCCCTGACGCGCAGGCGCGCGGCCATCGGGCTGGATGCCCACCAGCTTGCGGGCAGCCCCCTCGGCCAGTTCCTTTTGCACACGCTCGGCGCCCGGGAACCCGCCTTCTTCTTTGCGACGCTTCTGGATCGCCCAGCCGAGGCTGGCCTCAATCGGTGAGGTGCTCTGGTCGATGTCATTGCCATAAAGGCACAGACCCGCCTCCAGCCGCAGGCTGTCGCGCGCGCCCAGACCCGCCGGTTCGCAATCCTCATGTGCCAGGAAGGCCTTGCTGACCTCAATCGCCTTGTCCTCGGGGATCGAAATCTCGTAGCCATCCTCGCCGGTATACCCAAGGCGTGAGATGCGGCATGCGACGCCGTTGATATCGGCCACAGTGGTTTCCATGAACTTCAGGTCCCGGGCGGCAGGGCAAAGCTCGCCCACCACATCTTCGGCCTTGGGGCCTTGCACCGCCACCAGTGCGCGGTCGAAAATCTCGGTCACTTCGACGCCATCCAGATTGGCCTGCATATGCGGTATGTCCTGATGCCGCAGCGCCGCGTTCACCACCACAAAGAAATGATCGCCCGCGTTCGACACGATCAGGTCATCCATGATCCCGCCTTCCGGGTTCGTAAAGAACCCGTATCGCGCCTTGCCTTCCTTCAGCGTCGCATAAGCCTGCGGGCACAAAGCTTCCAGCTTCTCGCCCACATTCTCACCCCGAAGGATCACCTGACCCATATGAGACACATCAAACAACGCCGCCTTCTCACGACACTGCTTATGTTCGCCCATAATCCCCAAAGGATACTGAACAGGCATCTCCCAACCAGCAAAATCAACCAGCTTACCACCCAACTCAACATGCAACGAATGCAAAGGCGTGCGTTTAAGTGAAGTCATTGCGGATACCTTT
>NZ_JBXWQF010000049.1:0-2500 GCF_059612245.1 Ruegeria sp. CDSA079
CAATCCGATAAGGATGAACTACCTCTGAGATCCGTCACCACTCCACGGCCTAGGAATATTAACCTAGTTCCCATCGCCTACGCCTTTCGGCCTCGGCTTAGGGGCCGGCTTACCCTGCTCAGATTAGCTTTAAGCAGGAACCCTTGGACTTTCGGCGAGAGTGTCTCTCACACTCTTTGTCGCTACTCATGTCATCATTCTCACTAGTGATCTCTCCACCGGATCGCTCACGCGCCGGCTTCATCGAAAAGACTCGATCCTGCGCTACCGCCTATTCGGCTACTTGAGCGCTTACGCGCACCAAATGACCGGCGGCAATACAGGATAAGTCTTATGTCACACTACGCTCTGCTACCATGCCTTACGGCATCCTAAGCTTCGGCTCATGGCTTGAGCCCCGTTACATCTTCGCCGCAGGACAACTTATTTAGACCAGTGAGCTGTTACGCTATCTTTAAAGGATGGCTGCTTCTAAGCCAACCTCCTGGTTGTTTTGGTCGTCCCACCTGCTTTCCCACTTAGCCATGAATTGGGGGCCTTAGCTGTAGGTCAGGGTTGTTTCCCTCTCCACTACGGACGTTAGCATCCGCAGTGTGTCTGCCATCTAGTACTCCCGGGTATTCGGAGTTTGGTTAGGATCAGTAAGCCTGTGGGGCCCCATTACCCATCCAGTGCTCTACCCCCCGGGGTATTCGGATGACGCTCTACCTAAATAGATTTCGCAGAGAACCAGCTATCTCCGAGTTTGATTGGCCTTTCACCCCTAGGCACAGCTCATCCCGATCCTTTTCAACGGATGTGGGTTCGGTCCTCCAGTAAGTGTTACCTTACCTTCAACCTGGCCATGCCTAGATCACTCGGTTTCGGGTCTGATCCCACGAACTCATACGCCCTATTAAGACTCGCTTTCGCTACGCCTACACCTAACGGCTTAAGCTTGCTCGTGAGACCAAGTCGATGACCCATTATACAAAAGGTACGCCGTCAGATCTCGAGGATCCTCCGACTGATTGTAGGCGTTCGGTTTCAGGTACTGTTTCACTCCCCTCGTCGGGGTGCTTTTCACCTTTCCCTCACGGTACTGGTTCACTATCGGTCAGCAAGGAGTACTTAGCCTTCGAAGGTGGTCCTCCGATCTTCAGACAGAATTTCACGTGTTCCGCCCTACTTAATACGTCCGTCAAAGCTTAGAATACGGGGCTGTCACCCGCTATGGCCATGCTTCCCAACATGTTCTTCTCACTTATCCGGCTCGGCTGGTCCCCGTTCGCTCGCCGCTACTAGGGGAGTATCAATTGATTTCCTTTCCTCCGGGTACTTAGATGTTTCAGTTCCCCGGGTTTGCCTTTATAACCCTATGTATTCAGGTCATAAATACTTGATTAAGCCACCTATTGATTACCCAGAGGGTAACAATAGAGAGCTTTCAAGTGGGTTGCCCCATTCAGAAATCCATGGATCAAAGCTTATTCTCAGCTCCCCATGGCTTATCGCAGAGTATCACGTCTTTCATCGCCTCTTGCTGCCAAGGCATTCACCAAACGCCCTTCTCGCGCTTGATTTGATCCAGAAAAAGAAAGACTTGATATTGGCACTACCGCCTCTTCGGCGACTTGAGTGCGTTTGACCGCACACAACCAAAGCTGCGCTAGTAATCAAATCAATCACGATGACCCAGCTGGTAACTAAAGGTCATCTGTTCTTCTGAACCAAAAACATACATTTCCCGCCCCCGCCACTTGGACGAGGACAATTGAGCAACCCCATATGGTCTCTCAGCCGTGCAGCTGATCAACGCAGGTCGCTCGGGTTAGTATATTAGACTTGGACAACTCTGTTCGTTTCGACCGGGATACACGAGACAGGGCCGGCTAGACCCAAACCGTGCCGTCCGCCAAACGGCAGAACCGACCGAGATCAGTGCCACACTCGGCACGATCAAACAGTGTTGATTGATTTCTCTCTAAACGATGTCAAAACTTCCGAAGAAGCGACGTCCGATTGGACGGTGAAGAACCAAAATGGTGCTTAACGGTCAAATCGAAGGCAAATGGTGGAGCCTAGGAGGATCGAACTCCTGACCTCCTGAATGCAAATCAGGCGCTCTCCCAGCTGAGCTAAGGCCCCAAAAGTTTTTGGTGGGTCGAGGAGGACTTGAACCTCCGACCTCACGCTTATCAGGCGTGCGCTCTAACCACCTGAGCTACCGACCCAGTTGATTTTGCAAAAGCAAAATCGACGTTGCCCGATTACGTCGTTTGCTAGCAAGCGACGACGGAGGGCCAGACCTCACAGCGTTGCGGGCCTGATATGTTCTGAAGAGATATGAGGACGGCTCGGTCCATGAGTTTGACCAACTTTGTTTGTTGATCTTCTGCTAAGTGTTCCACGATCAAGAGCAAGCTCAAGATGCCAGGAACATCCTTAGAAAGGAGGTGATCCAGCCGCAGGTTCCCCTACGGCTACCTTGTTACGACTTCACCCCAGTCGCTGATCCTAC
>NZ_JBXWQF010000050.1:0-4249 GCF_059612245.1 Ruegeria sp. CDSA079
GATACGCCCGTCCATTTACGAAATGCTCTGGAGAAGGCGGTTGGGTCGGCATAGCCAAGCCTTTGCGCTGTCTCGCCAACGGATTTATTGTCTTTTGCTAGCAGGCGTTCGGCTTCTTCCTGCTTAATGCGCGCGATTACTTGGGACGCCGTTTGACCGTAAGGTTCCAGCCGGTTGTTCAGTGTTTCCTGATGAAAGCCGCAAAGGTCCGCAAGGTCATTCACACCAAATCCTGAATCCGCAAGATGGACCCTGATCAGACCTTCCAGTCCCGCAAGGAAATCCTGCGGGGCCGCCAGATCCTCATCCATAACCCTGTAGTCTGGAGGGTTTTCCAGTGCCTCTGGTCGTAACCTGTAATTTAGCCAGCTGGAGGGAAACCTGATCGAAAAACCTTGAGGATTGCACTTGATTGCCCGAACGCCGTGAAACTGACCGGGCAGCGCATCCGGGTCACTGACGCGAAGAATGACCTGATTGGGGTCCCACCTGAAATCCAGGACACGGTGCAACAGGGATATCCATATACTTGTCAGAAACGCATCGGTCTGGCTGGGAGAAACCGAAATTTGGAAGTTCCTTTTGGCACTGAAATACGCGTGCTCTCCTTCGACAAAGAGGGATTGTGTAACGGCATTGGATTCCTTGGAAACCGCTTGAGTGTATCTGGTAAAAAAGTCTCCCAATGTAAGGGCTTCTGCCAGCATATCGCCGAGCGGGAGAAATTTGACAAGGTCAACGGATTGCCCGACCCGTGCGCAAAAATCCGTTGAAGTGGCTTCTGCCACGGCCTGATAGATCTGGTAGACGGTATCGTGGCGTAGGAAATTCTTCGGGTCCATTACCTGCGCTTCGTTCAACCCCAGAGGATCAAGAACAAACGCGGGTTCGACCCCCACGCTGCGAAGCGCTGCGACAACCGGACCCGCAACTGAAGCCCTGACGAGTGGCAGCGACTGATCCGTGTTATTACCAAGTCTTCTTGTCATCTCTTCTCCAGAAATTCGCAATATTCCCGAGTGTAAGAAATTCCCACAACAAAATTATGAAACCTTGCAATTTCCCAAAACTATTTTTCTCGAACCGGTAATCTGTCAGGCATCAAGTTATTCGAATTCTATAATGACTCCTAATTGCGCCTTTTACGATTCTTGATGATAGGAGCCCTGATGAACGGATGTCTGATGCGCATACTTGTGCCCGCAGTACTGGCTGCGAGCTATCTATTTCCAACTCATGCCGCTTCACAGGAAGAAAGTTTCCCGGTCCTTTTCACAAATGTTCATGTCTTTGACGGGGTGAACGAGGCGCGGATCGAGAACGCAAACGTTTTGGTCGTCGATAACCTGATCGCCGAGGTCTCGACTGAGCCGCTTGTCGTTGCCAATGCGCAAATCATCGAGGGCGGTGGGCGCACACTGATGCCCGGAATGCATGATCAACACGTGCATCTTACCGTGTTCAACCCTCTCAGCGATGGTTTGCGCCAGAATATCACACCCTTTCATCTTGGCGGCGTCGCGACAATTCGGTCTGAACGCATCCTGATGAATGGGTTCACCACTGTCCGGGACCTAGGCGGACCAGCAAAATCCATCGCTCGCATTATAGATTCCGGCATGTTTCCCGGGCCGCGCATTTACTCCTCTGAAGCCTTCATCACCCAGACATCCGGGCACGCGGACTTCCGTAAACTGAACGACCGGCATCCCACACTGTCTGGGCAAGGACCATCACATTGGGTCGAAAGTGAAATGAGCTTTATAGCCGATGGGCCGGATCAGATCCGGATGGCCGTACGCGAGAACCTGCGCCGCGGGGCAACCCAGATCAAAATTATGGTCAGCGGCGGTGTTACGTCCGAGTTCGACCCCCTGCATTCGCTTCAGTACCAAGCCGATGAAATCCAGATGGCAGTCAAAACCGCCGAACAGTGGGGCACATATGTGACCTGCCATGTGTTCACTGAACAGGCGATCCGAAACTGTATCGACAATGGCGCGAAGACCGTCGAACACATCCCGTTTCTGACTCCGGAAGTGGCCGAGGTCATGGTTCAAAAACAGATCATGTTTGCGACCGCCGTGGCTCCGGTCTACTCGGTCTCCACCGAGCAGGCCGAAGCATTTTACACACCAGCGTCGTTTGCGAAGTGGAAGACGGTGCGGGATGCCGCGGCCAACATGATTGAAGTAATTCAAACCACGCCAGGCATGATCGACCTCTATACCCTGGGCACTGACCTCATCAACAACTGGGACCAAACGCTAGAGCAGGACAAGAAGATGAGCGACGAGTTCAAATACCTGCTTGAAGCGAATTTCACACCCTTCGACATATTGCGCATCGCAACTTCAAACGGCGCGCGCATGAACCGTCTTACTGGTTTGAACAATCCTTATCAGGACGGCCCGTTGGGTGTGGTCGAAGTGGGTGCATACGCCGATCTTCTATTGGTCGACGGGAACCCGCTGGAGGACATCCTGCTGCTATCCGATCCCGACACCAATCTGAAGATCATCATGAAGGATGGCGTGATCTACAAGAACACACTCGACTGAGTGTCGCGTGGGGTGAACTTACCTCGGCACCCCGCGCACTAAATTTTAAGGGAGAGAAGGACATGAATATTTCGACAAAGACGGGTGCCGTCGCGAGCCTGGTTTTTTTCACGGCCACTGCCGCGTTTGCGCAGGACACCCTGCCACAAACCCTGTTCACCAACGTCCATGTCTTTGACGGAGTAAATGAGGCGCGGATCGAGAACGCCAGCGTTTTGGTTGAAGGCAACTTGATCAAAGAAGTGTCCACCGAGGCCATCGACGCCCCTGGCGCGACGGTTGTGGATGGAGGTGGTCGCACATTGATGCCGGGGCTGATCGACAGCCACGTCCACCTGAACCTAACCGGTCTGTTCACAAGCTTTGGCGGCGCGGAATATGCGAATTGGGACGGCGTCGGCGCGATGGCAGTCGCAAACGCGCGTGATTACCTTATGGATGGGTACACAACGGTTCGCGATGCCTGTGGCCAAGGCGATGCGATGAAAAAGCTGATCGATCAGGATATTCTTGTCGGGCCACGGATTTACCCGAGCGGTGCGTGCATCGGTCCACAATCTGGTCACACGGACTGGCGCAGCCCTCGTGCCCGGGCTGAAGGTGGCCCCGTCGCACAGGTGGAAGAACTCAATCTCGCGGTCGTTGCAGACGGCGTAGACGAAATCAGAACGGCCGCGCGCCGGAACCTCAGCTATGGGGCCACGCAAATCAAGCTAACCGTCGGCGGCGGAGTTTCCTCGGAATTGGACCCGCTTTGGTCCGTTGGATACAGCGTGGAAGAAATAAAGGCAGCGGTCGACGTTGCGGCTTTTTTTGACACTTATGCTTTCACGCATGCCTACACGGACGAAACTGTCCAAATGGCACTGGATGCGGGCGTCAAGGTCATTGAACACGGCCAGATGGTCACAGAAGAAACCGTGAAACGAATGGCTGATGAAGGGATATTCTGGTCCCTCAACACCGCCGGGTTCTCACCGATCCTGTTTGAGCACCCGAACTTTGCACCGGGTACGCCAGCAGGCATCAAGCTTGCGGTTGCACATGACCAAAGCAAGGATCTCATCGCGCTTGTCAAGAAATACAAACCCAAGGTCGTGCACAACGTTGATACAGTACTGTCAACGCTCGATCAGGGCCGTGCCCATCGCGATTTCGAAAAGTACCAGTTTGCTGATTGGTTCGGCAATCATGCCATGCTGGTCTCCGCTACGTCGACCGCGGGCGAACTGGCGCAGCTGACTGGCCAACGTAATCCTTATCCGGAGCAGTTGGGGGTGATCCAAGAAGGAGCCTACGCCGATATCCTGATCGTCGATGGCAACCCGCTGGAAGATCTTTCTGTCTTGGGGGCCCAACCGAAATGGTTTGACGCGGAACCGCGTGAAGAAGGTTTCGACACCATCCGCGTCATCATGAAGGACGGCAAATTCTACAAGAATACGCTGGAATAAAAGGAAAGTAGGGTGGTCTATCTTTGATAACCCCACACGTCAGCCAAGAAATCTTCCCTGAAAGGAAAGACTGTGAAACATCTCAGCCTCGGCATCTTTATGGCGATCTGTGGTTCAATTGTTGCTGCTGAAGATTCCGAAAGCATGCGTACGTTTTTGTTCATTGGCACGTCCAATAGCACCGCTTGGGAAATGCAGATCGCCAATCCGGGGGATCGCGCAGCCTCGGTGAAG
>NZ_JBXWQF010000051.1:0-2930 GCF_059612245.1 Ruegeria sp. CDSA079
TAGATGCCCGAAAGTCTTCCTGTCAGCCATCGCACTCGCCGCACTCGTCATCTATTGGCTATGAGTCCTGAGCCTAGAACCGATCGAGGTGGTTATACTTGTCTAACAGCACATCCAGCAATTTTATCATTTCATCAGTGTTTTTCTTCTTTGAATAGAAGTGAGTAACTTGATTGCTCGAGAGCTCAAGAGCTGCCGTCATTATTAACACACCTTTGGATTTCTGGAACTGGGGAACAGTATTCGTCATTCCGGGAGCAACCAGTTTTCGACCTTCGCGCTGCTTGACAGCGAATGGCCCATATTCATCAATTGAAAAGAACCCTTCATTCGACCCTAGGTTTGAAAGTATGTCCTGTATTTTGGTGAGCTTGGAACGATAATCGGGATCGTTACTAGTCAGGACTTTCTTTGCATTCATCCATCGGTATCCAGCACTTTTGATGATACTTCTGATTGCGTGTTGGCCGATACGCATTCCCGCCTTTTCGATTGCCAACTGCAGATCAGACTGCCTCCAAGTAGTTCGATTGAAACCGAAATCGGAAGGAGGGGCGTGCAGGACTTTGAACACTAGTTCTCTTACGTCCTCTCTTTCAGAGATTCTCAGATACTCAGGTGCCCGAACGTAGTTTTCGAGCGTGCCATTCTCACGCAGTAATTTGCACCAACGGTAGTACGACGACTTCGCCACTCCGATACTGCTAATGGCAAGGCACTTTGGCACGTTAGCAGTATCGATTAGTTCAATAGCTTTTAGGCGCTCTGGCACCGTAAGCCGTCCAGCAATTTGGGCTTGGTCAGATCGATACTTCTGAAACTTAGCTGCAAGCTCGGTTGCAACGCGGCGCTTCGGCGATACGGAAGCGGATGCACAACTTTTCTTGCGCCTCCGTGTCACGCGTCTCTGCAGTCCTGCCGTCCCCGAGCAAATAAAGCGATTCCTCCATTCGTAGTACAGACCGACGGATATGCCCCTCAGTCGACAAAGCTCGGCGATTGAAGTTGCCCTGGAAAGGCCCTCTAGGACCACATCAGCTTTGAATTCTGCAGTATATGCCCTTCTGCTAATCTTTGCGGCTTTCATTTTCTCTTCCCTTGCTGGCTGAACTGAGGCAATTACTACATCAGTCACAACGGGAGGTTTTGCCTTAGTTTGTCATTCGCAAAGGCATGAAGTTTGGATGCGCATCAGAAAGTTCGATCTGAAATTTTATCCGAGTGCCTTTCCATGTTCGACATCCGACCAGTGCTTGTTCACCGGTAAACGTCGTGCCCGCCGTGCGACATCATCGTATGTCACTGGCATAAAATCCCATACATCGACGCCAACATTGATGGAGTTTCGCGACCCGCGCCAATTGTTATGGACATGCCCGAATAGTTGGAGAGCCTCCCGGCGCGCGTGGTTCCAAGTGATCATAGGGTAGTGGCAAAGCGTGTTTCTTTGGCCTTTTGGCCCGTCCGACACTTCGATCATTAACGAAACGGACGACCAATCGAGTGACTGAATGAGGTCGCTGTCATGGTTGCCCACAATGAGGTGTTTTTGATTTCCGGGAAGTTGATCGAAGATCTGTTGCAAGTAGGTAGGGTCTTTGGCTGGTGCGCCAAATGCAAAGTCCCCTACAATCCAAAGATCGTCTTCTGGTTTAACGAATTTCCACATATTTTCGAGGATGGCTCCATCCATATGCGCCGCCGATTTAAACGGCCGATTGCAAAACCGAATGACGTTTTCATGCCCAAAGTGCGTGTCCGCAGTGTACCAATTTTTCATGTTTGCCGTTTCATTTCTGCTGTTCGGTTTTGGTCTCCGGCTCTTTCATCCTAGACCGCCACAGGGCGTCGCATGCCTCGGGCGGTGACGCGCTTCCAGTCTAGACCTTCAAACAATGCTTCAAATTGAGATTTGTTCAGAGTAATCATGCCATCTTGAATGCGGGGCCATTCGAAGCCCTTTCCCTCGATCCGTTTGTAGGTCATCACGAGACCGGTGCCGTCCCACACGATCAGCTTGAGGCGGTCCGCTCGTTTGGACCGAAAAATGAAGATGGCACCGTTGAAGGGATCGAGCTCAAATTCGTTCATTACAATGGCGGCGAGGCCATCCATACCTTTCCGAAAATCGACAGGTTTTGTGGCGACATAATATTTGAAGTTGCCCGCTGGAGAAATCATGCGCTGCTTTCAAAGGCGCGGATCAATTGAACCAGCTGATCGATTGGATAGCACGGGGGGAACGACACTTCGCAATCAGCTCGTTTGAAAACGATCTGAGGAGCTTTTGCCGGTTCGGTTGGCCCTTCACGCTGAACCTTAACTTGTGCAAATGCTGGCATAGCTTGCGATGCGTTCGAGGGCTTGTGCGATATTTTCCGAGAACCGCCTTTGCGCCAACTGTAAGCGGTCTTGTCGGAGACCTGACAGGTTTTTTGTACATCGCCGATCGACAATTCACCTGATCTCATACGCTGGCCGATCGCGCGTTTGAATTTTGTAGGCCAGAGGCGGCGGCCATCTTTTCCGATGGGGATTGAGTAGCCGAAAGCGCGGAAGACGTTTTGGATTTTCTGATCACTTGCAAGGTCACCTAAGTTTTGAGAATTCATGATGCCTGTATCCTTTTGGAGGCAGCATAAATCGCTGAGCGCTGTTTGATCAGGGGTGATTTAGGGGGTCAGATGCACCGCTTACATTCGCAGTTGTCTATCGGAGATCAGATTGATCCCAGACGATGGGAAGTATGCGATTGAACTTGTTGGGAAGTTGGCGGGTTTGCTTGCGTTGGGTGTGTCCCAGAATGAACAAAGCCGCCCTGAGGCGGCTTGTTCGAGACTCTGTTCGCCAACGTTGGTTGCGGGAGTAGGATTTGAACCTACGACCTTCAGGTTATGAGCCTGACGAGCTACCGGGCTGCTCCATCCCGC
>NZ_JBXWQF010000052.1:0-2744 GCF_059612245.1 Ruegeria sp. CDSA079
TGGCTGATCCCTCCCTTTAGGAAGAATTGAATCAGCAACTTACCAACCGATCAAGCCCGAGTTTTTCAACAAAATATCCGCACAGCGGGCCTCCACCCCATTCTTCACCTCTCAAACACCTACAACACCTCGCGCCCCTCTTTCCCCGGACCACATCACCTGCCATAATGGGAGAAACTCAAAAACAAGAGCAGCACCCATGCCCGACGATCTGTTGACGCCCGAAGCGACCAATACCTATGACGCCTCCTCGATCGAGGTGCTGGAAGGGCTGGAACCGGTCCGCAAACGTCCCGGCATGTATATTGGTGGCACGGACGAGCGGGCGTTGCACCACATGGTGGCCGAAATCCTCGACAACTCGATGGATGAGGCCGTCGCGGGCCATGCCAACCGGATCGAGGTTGAGCTGCACGCCGATTATGCCCTTACGGTGCGCGACAACGGACGGGGTATTCCAATCGACCCGCACCCCAAGTTTCCGGGCAAATCGGCGCTTGAGGTGATCCTGTGCACCTTGCACGCGGGCGGTAAGTTTTCGGGCAAGGCCTATCAGACCTCGGGCGGTCTGCACGGTGTGGGTGCGTCCGTGGTGAATGCTCTGTCGGATTCGATGGTCGTGCAGGTGGCACGCGACAAGCAATTGTTCGAACAGCGGTTCTCGCGCGGCGTTCCGCTGGGTCCTGTGGAAAAGGTCGGCGCGGCCCCCAATCGGCGCGGTACAACAGTGACCTTCCACGCAGATGCGGACATCTTCGGCCACCATCGTTTCAAACCGGCGCGGCTGTTCAAATCGATCCGGTCCAAGGCTTACCTGTTCTCGGGCGTCGAAATCCGCTGGAAATCCGCCATCGACGACGGTGAAACCCCGACCGAAGCCACGTTTCATTTCCCCGGCGGCCTGTCGGATTACCTGAAAGAGACGATGAACGGATCGTCCACCTATGCCGAGCAGCCCTTTGCCGGCACCGTGGATTTCAACGAAAAATTCGGCGCCCCCGGCAAGGTGGAATGGGCGATCAACTGGACCCCTTCGCGCGACGGGTTCATCCAGTCCTACTGTAACACCGTCCCCACGCCCGAAGGCGGCACTCATGTGGCGGGCTTCTGGGCCGCGGTCCTCAAAGGGATCAAGGCTTATGGCGAATTGATCAACAACAAGAAGGCCGCGCAGATTAACCGCGACGACCTGATCACCGGTGGTTGCGCGCTGGTGTCGTGCTTTATCTCTGAACCGGAATTCGTGGGCCAAACCAAAGACCGTCTGGCCACGGTCGAAGCGCAGCGGCTGGTCGAGAACTCTGTCCGCGACCATTTCGACAACTGGCTGGCCGCGGACAATAAATCCGCCGGCGCGATCCTGGACTTCCTCATCCTGAGGTCAGAGGAACGCCTGCGCCGACGGGCCGAGAAGGAAACACAACGCAAGTCCGCCACTAAGAAACTTCGTCTCCCCGGCAAGTTGGTGGACTGTTCTAGTTCAACACGGGACGGCACGGAATTATTCATCGTCGAGGGCGATTCTGCGGGCGGCTCGGCCAAGATGGGCCGGAACCGCAAAACACAGGCCCTGCTGCCCCTGCGCGGCAAGATCCTGAACGTGCTGGGTGCGGCCAGTTCGAAACTGGGCACCAACGCCGAAATCAGTGACCTGACGCAGGCGTTGGGTGTGGGGCTTGGCACCAAATTCAACGTCGACGACCTGCGCTATGACAAGATCATCATCATGACCGACGCGGATGTGGACGGGGCACATATCGCGGCACTGCTGATGACGTTCTTCTTCACCCAGATGCGCCCGATGATCGACGCGGGCCACCTGTATCTGGCCTGCCCGCCTTTGTACCGCCTCACCCAAGGGGCCAAGCGCGTCTATTGCCTGGACGAGGCCGAACGGGATGAATGGCTTGAGAAAGGTCTGGGCGGCAAGGGCAAGATCGACGTTTCCCGCTTCAAGGGTCTGGGCGAGATGGACGCCAAGGACCTGAAAGAGACTACGATGGACCCCGCATCCCGGAAATTGATCCGGGTCACCATCGACGAGGACGAACCCGGAGAGACCGGCGACCTTGTCGAGCGTCTGATGGGTAAGAAGCCCGAACTGCGGTTCCAATACATTCAGGAGAACGCGCGGTTTGTGGAGGAGTTGGATGTTTGAGACTACGCTAGCTCGGTTAGTATCAAATCAACCCACGAGTCGTTGTAGGTGTGAGCTTTAAACGTTGGATTGTAGTAGCAGTAGTCTAGGTTAGTTTTGTCTGGCTTTTTGGATTTACCATCAGGCCTAACTCCGTGTTTTTTCCACATCTGCGTATGCTGGTATTGATTAAAGTGCTTGCCAGACTTTTGTTTGGCCTTCTGGATTACCTGATCTGGCTTGTAAGGGTGCGTAATCGCTGACGGTTTGTGTTTTACGAGAACGTTAGCGATCTCTTTGCCTTCCTTTGTTTTCGGAGAAAAAAACTGGAAGGCTGCTTTCGACTTGGAACTTTCTACCGTTGTGTAGACGACAGAAAACTGAAACTCCAAATCATCTTTTTGCTCTTCGGACATGCCACTGAAAATTTCAGCATTTATAGACTTTATTTTAGCTGGTAGCTCGGACTGGGCCAGCTGGTTGACCTGACCGATCGACAAGCCGGAGAACTGTAGCGCAAAAGTTATCTCGCTAGGCTCAGGACTCATAGCCAATAGATGACGAGTGCGGCGAGTGCGATGGCTGACAGGAAGACTTTCGGGCATCT
>NZ_JBXWQF010000053.1:0-1964 GCF_059612245.1 Ruegeria sp. CDSA079
GGGGCATTTCTCGGGTATCGGTGACCCAAGTGCCTGTCGTCGTTCTATGTTCCGATGAACTGGCTGGGGTGGTAGGAAACCTTGCCGTCCGATGATTGTTATCGGCTTTTCCCACTAGCCCGAGAAATTGGGGCGGTTTCGGGGGCATTTCGAGGGTGAGCACGGGGCATTTCTGACCGTTAGAGAGGGCGTTAACGAGTGCCGATAGGAGCTGACGAGACCGCTGGCTGGTGCTGACGACGTCCGAAGGACTGGACCGCTGACGAGTCGTTCCGGGGGCTGACGGGTGGTCGCTGGCGCTGAGCGGGTGGGGTCCGCAGCGGAAACTTGTAATGGCGCTCTGTGTCCCAGTTCACAGAACCACTCATTCATCCAAGTTAACGTGGCGTCATCAATGGGAGGGCGTAATGCTTCGCAAGGCTTCAAATACCTGGCACACTCGCACCGAACACGCAGTAACCATGATACACCCAGTTGTGCGTATCTTGCGTCATTGCACCCAGATGCAACGCCAAGTGAACCGCTATTATTGAATTCGAGTGCGGGTAACCGTTTTTCGGAAGTCAGATTCTGTGCGCTACGCAAAGGTTGGATAACTGGCTGTTTCGGGCTCTAAGCGGTCAGGCCGATCCGCTAACGGTTGTCGCCGGGCGTTGATACCTTCCTGAACGGTAGTGCCGAAGCGGACGTTCGAGCAAAGCGCAGCGAAAGACTAATTTGAGCCAAAACAGGAATGCCTCTCCACTAACCGTTAGAAAGTGCTATGACAGCAAATTGAAAGCCAAGAATACAGCGGGAGCTATCTACTTAGCCTAACTTCTTTGACCTGTTGCGTGAATATAATGCTAGCCCAAGAAGCGCAGTTATCAGCAGCCAAGATGAAGTGGGCAGCGGAACTGGCGCAACGAACAAGTCCCCTTGAATCGAAACCAATGACCATGTGCCAGGCTGAGAGCTTCCGATGGTATTTATGGAATCGTGATACCAATCATAAATGCCATTTGAATCTGGAGTAGTTGAGCCGAAAAAACCATCTGGGGGACCGTCCAACCAAAACGCGGTACCCGTCAGGTTGCCAGAGGCATTCGTTTGCATTCTGAAGTCAGTTCCAGCCACAGTGTTCGTGAGATCTGCATAATTAGTAATATAACCCAGCACACCTTGTACCGGTCCCTGTGGGGTTAAGCCTGACGAACCGGGAAGAAAAAAAGAAATATTGGCGTCGAACAGAGACTGACCGAGCAAATACTCGTCAAGAATAAGTGTCGCACTAAAGCCATTTTGGATTGTTGCAGTGCCATCATTGTTATCCACTATTTGGTCCAACAATGCACCTTGATAATGGTAAGTGAAGGTTGCCGCATTAACAGGCAACGCCCATAAAAAAACTATTGCCAGAAAGAAATGTCGCATCTAACTCCCCACAGGAAAATAAGTTTACGAAACAATTATCGCATCGCTGTATAAGTTGCGTCAACTATTGGAACAAATCGGTCTGAAAACGCGAACTCCAACCCTTAGGGTCAGGATGCATTGATTTCCGCTGCGCGGCAGGCCACGGCGAACAGAAGACTGTGATGATAGACCCCACGCACTTGAAGGCACAGCGACCAGTCTGGGCGTCAAAAAGAGGGGCGTGGACGCCTGATTGGTCGGACCAAGGGCGGCATGAACACCAAGCTGCACGCCATATGCGACAGCCAAGGACGCACGCTGAACCTGTTCGTGACTGCAGGACAGGTAAGCGATTACATCAGTGCCCGTGCACAGGTGAGCAGTTGGCCTAAGGTGGACTGGCTGCTTGGAGATTGTGGCTATGACACCGATTGGTTTCGAGAAGCGTTGAAAGACAAAGGGATACCCGCACAACCCCGAGAAACCGAGAACCCTCCTGCATCTAAATAAAGAAGCAACTGCAGGAGTATGATCCATGAAGTACCTGTCTGCCCTCGGCGTTCTCGTCG
>NZ_JBXWQF010000054.1:0-1854 GCF_059612245.1 Ruegeria sp. CDSA079
ATACCCATCGAATACAGAGGAGCGAGCGCTTTGAGCACTAGAGCCCCAACATCCCCGAGTGCTTTCAGAAAATTAGTCGAGGAGGGAATTGACCAGAGCTATCCGGGTTTCCTCCAACTGAATGGAGGCCCCAAAGCGGCGGCCATGTATTTTTCCACCATATGGGGAATATTCGAACTTCAAGCTCTGAACTGCAACGCAAACCAGATCAGCATCCGCGACTTCGCAGAGCGCGCCGATCCGTCTCGCGAGCAATTTCGGGAGTTTCAGCCTGCATTTGATTATTTTGTGGGTAGGTACAGAAATGGGCACCAAACTATCCAGCTGTTCGAAACTATGGTTGGCAGAGACACCGGTATTCGCAATGCAATCAGCGACGCGTTGCTGGAGAACACGGCTTCCGACACTGACAAGCTGAACGCGCTACTGCTGATAGCTTATTGCTTCCGCAACAACCTATTTCACGGCAAGAAGTGGGCTTGGGGCTTGCACGACCAATACGAAAACTTGGCAACGGCTACGTTGGATCTCGTCGAAACTCTGAGGGCATTTGAAGGAATCGTGAATACCTAGAACGGCACCACCTCTCGCCCAGTTCTCCGCTCATGTTCCACCAGCCGTTGAAGATACCCTTCGGACCGGGCCGTCTGCCGCCATATCACATAATCTTTCACATGGTCGGCACTGGGGGCGGCTTGTTCGTCCAGCCCATAGAACTGGTTCGACGTTGGCAACGGAGCACCGGCCACTTCCGCTGAAGCCTCGGCCATCACTCGCTTCAGTTCGCCCACCCGGGTATAGTCGATGATAAAACTGTCATGCACGGATAGGACTGGAACTGCCTGATCGCAGAAGTAACGATGGACGCGCTCCGCTATCTGACTATCAAGGTTCATCAACTGGATACCTTGATCCGCGAACAGAAAGTCCTCGATGTGAGGGGTTTTCTCTAGGAATCCCTTCAGTAACGAATCCAGTTGTTCGTTAGTCAGTGTCTTGCCTGCGTGGCCGGTTGGGTATCCGTCTCGAAACGCCCGGAAAGCAGCATCCCTAGAACCAGCGTTTATCGCTGTGAGTGCAAGCCGCTTGATAAATTGACGCTGTAGCACTGGAGGTAGCCATGCACCCAGTATGTCGGGCAACTCATAGGGATCGCCATCAAGTTCTTTTCCTGCTCTAAGGCTGAGCAACGAGACATGGAGACTGCGGAAGTCCACCTCGACGACGGGCGTATCGTTGATGAAGATCTTTGACCTCCAGTCACTGTTGATCTGCTGCCACCAGCCCCCATGAAAGCGCCCATTCAGGTTGAAGTTAGAACGACTGAATATCCGGCGGGTAAGCTTGTGATGATGGTCGGTGGTGACATCATCGACCCTTGGTTCATCCAATACAGGGATATCAATGAAAGCATCAGCAATTACTTGGTTATAACGCTCAAGCTCAGCCCGCATTCTAACGATCTCGTCGGTATCCTCGTACTCGACCAGTGCCTCTGCGTTGTCGCCTCTGAGAATGATGATTTCTTCACCTTCGACCCGACCAACGTCATCTCGTCTGAATGCCACTTCGGCGAACCATCCCTGGAGCACCTCGGAGGCTCGTATCCTTGTCGTTCTGTTCCCCCGGGCGAGAGGACCCGAGTAACTGCCCTTTGCAACATCCAATAGTCCTGCTTCGATTAGGGTGTGAATGATCGGGATGATCTTCTTGGATATATGGATCGCGTTATAGCGGGAAGACGTGTCCCAGTAGTTCGAGGACATAGATACGCCGATAGACAGTTCCGGGTCTTCCAACCAAGCGACATACAGGTCTAGAACCAACACCCGCAGTTGATGTCTGAATGCAGTC
>NZ_JBXWQF010000055.1:0-1836 GCF_059612245.1 Ruegeria sp. CDSA079
TGGTTGCGGGAGTAGGATTTGAACCTACGACCTTCAGGTTATGAGCCTGACGAGCTACCGGGCTGCTCCATCCCGCGACACTTTTGTTGGCCTATTGGTTACGCGACTTGAGGCCTTGTGTTGGTCTACGGCCTTTTTGGCTGTTTGAGACCGGGTCGTATTTTTTTATCGTAAGAGAGAAGGGGGATTTTTCTAGGTTTGGCGGTGACCTACTCTCCCGGGGCTTAAGCCCAAGTACCATTGGCGCGGCAGTGCTTAACTTCCGGGTTCGGGATGGGACCGGGTGTTTCACTTGCGCTATGACCACCAAACCGAGGAAAATCCCCGTCGCGTCTTTGCTTTTCAAAGCGCGACGAGTGGCATGCAGCGTATTTGGGTGCAAATGCGCGTTTCCACTCGGTAGTTATGTCAATCAACACCGCAGCGTGTTGCTGCGAAGTTATCCATGTTTAATGAGGTGTATGTTTTTGGCTTATTTGTTCGCCTACCGCTTTGCTACTTGAAGCGGTTGGCAGTCTTTCCATTACTGGATCAAATCAAGCCTATCGGGCGATTAGTACCGGTCAACTGAACGCATTACTGCGCTTACATCTCCGGCCTATTGACGTGGTGGTCTTCCACGGCCCTCAGGGAGACCTTGTTTTGAGGGGGGCTTCCCGCTTAGATGCCTTCAGCGGTTATCCTGTCCGATCATAGCTACCCAGCACTGCCGTTGGCACGACAACTGGTCCACCAGTGGATCGTTCACCCCGGTCCTCTCGTACTAGGGGCAACTCCTCTCAAGTCTCCTACACCCACGGCAGATAGGGACCGAACTGTCTCACGACGTTCTAAACCCAGCTCACGTACCTCTTTAAACGGCGAACAGCCGTACCCTTGGGACCTGCTCCAGCCCCAGGATGAGATGAGCCGACATCGAGGTGCCAAACACTGCCGTCGATATGGACTCTTGGGCAGTATCAGCCTGTTATCCCCGGCGTACCTTTTATCCGTTGAGCGATGGCCCTTCCACTCGGGACCACCGGATCACTATGGCCGTCTTTCGACTCTGCTCGACTTGTCAGTCTTGCAGTCAGGCTGGCTTCTGCCATTGCACTCAACGAGCGATTTCCGACCGCTCTGAGCCAACCTTCGCGCGCCTCCGTTACGCTTTAGGAGGCGACCGCCCCAGTCAAACTACCCGCCACGCAGGGTCCCGGATCCGGATAACGGACCGCGGTTAGACATCAAGAGTGCGAAGGGTGGTATCTCAAGGGAGGCTCCACAAGAACTGGCGTTCCTGCTTCAAAGCCTACCACCTATCCTGCACATCACAATCCTGATGCCAGTGCGAAGCTGTAGTAAAGGTGCACGGGGTCTTTCCGTCTAACCGCGGGAAGCCTGCATCTTGACAGGCAATTCAATTTCGCTGAGTCGATGTTGGAGACAGCGGGGAAGTCGTTACGCCATTCGTGCAGGTCGGAACTTACCCGACAAGGAATTTCGCTACCTTAGGACCGTTATAGTTACGGCCGCCGTTTACCTGGGCTTCAATTCAAGGCTCTCACCTCTCCTTTTAACCTTCAGGCACCGGGCAGGCGTCAGACCCTATACGTCGTCTTGCGACTTCGCAGAGCCCTGTGTTTTTAATAAACAGTCGCCACCCCCTGGTTTGTGCCCCCAGCCCCTAGTTGCCTAGGAACCGGGCCTCCTTCTCGCGAACTTACGGAGGTATTTTGCCGAGTTCCTTCAACATCGTTCTCTCAAGCGCCTTGGTATGCTCTACCAGTCCACCTGTGTCGGTTTAGGGTACGGTCTTATAGGAGGGCTATTTCCAGGAACCTCTCAGCAGCCCAT
>NZ_JBXWQF010000056.1:0-1691 GCF_059612245.1 Ruegeria sp. CDSA079
GTCAGCCAGCCATTGCCAGTAGGCTTCAGCGTCCCGGAACCCCTGAGCCCGAGCAGCCAGATCTTCCGCTGCCTTATGGGTGCAACCACCATCGTATTCGGCGATAGCAGCCCGCTCCTCGAACGCATCAATGTCCGGGAACGTCATGCCGGGAGTCCTATTTTATCGACGATAGACCGGCGCTGCTCGTCACTGATGCCTGCCGAGTAGATGCCGTAGGTGATCCCGTTCTCCGACCGTGCCGATTGATGACCGACCAGAGACGCGGTGAAGTGCTCCGGAACACCTGTTCGCTCGCACTGGGTCACAAACCACTTGCGGGTCGAATGAAACACCAGTCCCGGTCGCTCCAAACCCAACCGCCGTCTTAGTCGTGCAAATCCCTTGGTGACATGGGCCACGGTCAGGTCAGGGAACGGAGGACCGGATGCGGGTAACTGACGGAACGTGTCGTCTAGCACCGGGTGAACCGGAACCAGTCGTTCAGCGGCGTCAGTCTTCAACAGCCGCAGTCGGTTAGGTCGAACATGAACGAAGCAGCCGAGGTTGCCCTTGGCCACGAGGTCTTCCCGGAGCAGCCCGACCGCTTCCCCCGCTCGCATCCCTGTCAACAGGCAGGTCAGCAGCACGGTATGAAGTTCAGGGTCACGAGCTCCCAGAAATCCCACCACTTCATCGTCAGTCGGGACGGCATAGGGTTGAGGGCGCACCTTCCGATCGAAGGGAACAGTCCGGAAGGGGTTAACCTCCAGATGCCCCTCGTAGATCACCCAGTCGAGGAATTGATTGACTTGCGACCAGATACGTCGCTGGGTTCTGGCCGTAATAGTCACCGACCCACGAGACGAGTACGCGACAAGTTGGTCCAGGGTCAGCCCTCGGGTTCTTTCCGACTTGCCGATCATTGGGGACAGTTGGGCTATTGCCGTCAGGAACTCTCGCCCCTCCGCCCGCGTCAGACTGCACACTGACTGGTCACCATATCGGCTCGTGAACAACTCGACGGAGTATCGGACCGATTTGAACCCGCTGGGTCGCAGTTCGTTACTACGCCGGGAGAGATAGGCGCGGCTCAGGTCACGAACCGGTACCTTTACCGGTGCTGATGGTCTTATGAACTTAGACTGCTCCAGATTGCATCCAGAGTCCTCCAGAGTGGCCCGGAGACGGACAAGAGACGACTCCGGTTGATCCCCCCAATCAGGAACGTCAGCGGTGCTCTCAGGGGCAGACAGAGCTTCTTCTGCCTGCGATCGAACCTGCTCCACCAGCGTCTCGAAGCGCGCATTGACTTCAGCGGCTCGGACGCGGGCGGTGTTTCGGTCACTGGTCTTGAGGCTCTGCTTCAGCGCCTGAGCGCCCAGCGCGAGAGCCACGTCAACGGGATAGTTGCGTCTGTAGAGCCACGTGTGACCTTTCAGATAGGCATAGCGAATGTGAGCAGACATGAGTCTCCTCCTTTCAGTGTTGATTTTTTGGGATTGCCGTTAGGCGCTAGAGACGAGTCGCACGATCATCTCGAGGGCCGGTTCGCCGTAGGAACCAGCCAGAGGGCCAGTGACGGCATGGCCGGTCACGCAGTCTTCGAACACCTCCTCCACGCGGAACAGATGCTCAGGCACGTCATCGAAGGCCCGGATCACCACGACGTCACCGGGGTTTAACACCAGCTCAGTCATCGTCGGACCTCC
>NZ_JBXWQF010000057.1:0-1566 GCF_059612245.1 Ruegeria sp. CDSA079
AACAAAACCGTTCCCTTCTCATTTGTGAAAGCAGGGGTCTTCTACTTCACACGGCGGGTCCCAAAGGACCTCGATCACCACTACACCACCGGAAAAATTTCTTTCTCGCTGCGGACAAGATCAGCGGCGGTTGCAAAGGCCCGAGCGCAAAGAGCAGCTCAGCAACTGGATGAACACTGGTATCACCTACGCATCCAAGACGTAGACCTACCGGGCAAACATCTTCTGAGAATGGGGGCTGCGGCCGAATTTGGGTCTTCGATGTCATGCACCGGTCAAGCCAACGTCGACGCTGTAAAGCTCTCAGAAGCTGTTTCAGTCTATTTGCAGCTGAAGGGGCAAGGACGTCCAATCACCTTCCACAGGGCTGCTGAGCGGTCGTGTGGCTATGTCTTGGATGTCTGCGGGGACAAAGACATCAGAAGCTATACCAAGGCGGATGCCAATGCGTTTCGCGACGAGCTGGTGAAGCGAGAATTGGCGGGTAGCAGTATCACCCGCATCTTTGGGACCGTCAGATCAGTTATCAATTTCGCTGCTTCTGAAGCCGGTATCACACTGACCAACCCATTCGCTGGTGTGTACTACGACAGAAGTGCTGGTGTCGAAGATCGTGAACCTATGCCAATCGAAGCGATCCGCTCTCTGCAATCCAAATGCCGGTCCCTTGATGACGACTTGCGATGGCTGGTTGCTCTGGTCTCGGACACAGGGATGCGGCTTGCAGAAGCTGCGGGTTTGCTCAAAGAGGATTTCGAGCTGAATGACCCAGTGCCTCACGTAGTTATCCAAGAGCATCCTTGGCGTCGGCTTAAGACATCAGGTAGCAACCGAAAGGTGCCTCTGGTCGGGGCGTCACTATGGGCCGCCAAGCGCTTGCTCACTGAGAACACTGACAGCCAGTTCGCTTTTCCTAGGTACAACAAATCGAAAACCACGAACGCTAATTCTGCCAGTGCCGCGCTGAACAAATGGATGAAGCCATATGTACCGAGTCGTTGCACCATGCACAGCTTTCGTCATTCGATGCGTGACAGGCTTCGCGCCGTCGAGTGTCCATCCGACATTGTCGACCAGATAGGTGGCTGGCAAACAGAGGGCGTAGGGCAAGGATATGGTAACGGCTATCCGCTTTGCGTCATACAAAAGTGGCTGGTTGCCATATGCTAGTTGCTTAAGGCAAACAGGGTCTGAAGGGGCAGTCTGCCCCTCCAGAATTTAGCTCAAGCCAATGCTCGAACGTTGCCTTTTAAGTTTTTTATGGTTTCTGCTTGTCGTTCAATAGCCTCTGCAAAAGTACAGGTGTCTTTGAAATCTGACGCGAACCAACCAAGCCAACACATCGTTTCTTCAGCCTCTTGGAGAGCCGCCAACGCCCTCGACAAGGCAGCATGATCAATACGGAGTTGGTCGATGTCGGTTTCGATATTTTGAGCGGTCATAATTTGGTCCTTTCGGTACAGGGAAGTAATCCATCTGGCATCGCCGCTGATGGAGCCACGGTTCATCCGTAACAATGGTGGAACCTAATTTCCTGAAAAGACCGAATGCCTCATAACGGCATAG
>NZ_JBXWQF010000058.1:0-1533 GCF_059612245.1 Ruegeria sp. CDSA079
TATTTTGTTGAAAAACTCGGGCTTGATCGGTTGGTAAGTTGCTGATTCAATTCTTCCTAAAGGGAGGGATCAGCCATGATGGGACCGAGACAGGAAGCGCAAGCGTCGCTGTTTTACGAGTTCTCGCTGGAGGATCATGTCCCGCAAGACCACCTTTTGCGCTCGATTGACCGGTTCGTCGATCTGGGCAGCATTCGCGCGCACCTTACGGATTTCTACAGCCACACGGGCCGGCCCTCCGTCGATCCCGAACTGCTGATCCGCATGCTGTTGGTTGGCTATTGCTTCGGTATTCGATCCGAGCGACGGCTCTGCGAAGAGGTGCATTTGAACCTGGCATACCGCTGGTTCTGCCGTCTCGACTTGAACGACCGGGTGCCAGACCATTCCACGTTTTCCAAGAACCGGCACGGCCGTTTCCGGGAAAGCGAACTGTTGCGTCGTCTGTTTGAGACAACTGTGGCACGCTGCATTGAGGAAGGTCTCGTCAGCGGCCAGCGCATGGCGATTGATGCCAGCCTGATCGAAGCCGATGCTAACAAACGGAACTCAACACCGAAGGAAGACTGGGACGCGGCAAGCATTGACCCGGCAGATGCGTCCCGCGCGGTCCGCGAGTATCTCGACACGCTGGACGAGGCGGCATTCGGCGCGGCCAGCGAGGTACAGCCCAAGTTCACCTCACATTCTGACCCCGCCAGCCAATGGACTGCAGCCCGCAAAGGCCCTGCATTCTTCAGCTATTCCGACAATTATCTGATTGATACGGATCACGGTGTAATCGTCGATGTCGAAGCCACCAGATCAATCCGACAGGCAGAAGTCGGTTCAACAAAGACGATGTTGAACCGGGTCAAAGACAAGTTCGACCTGCACCCAGAACGGTTAATCGCAGATACCGCTTACGGTTCCGGCCCCATGCTGGACTGGCTGGTGAAGCGCAAGATCGCGCCGCACATTCCCGTTATCGACAAAGCTGGCCGGACAGATGGCACATGGTCCCGTGCAGACTTTGAATGGGATCCCGAGAACAACCAATACATCTGCCCTGAGGGCGAAGCGCTCAAGCAGTTTCGTCGCAACTACTCTGATCCGAACCGTGGCCCGACGGGCAAGGGCGTGGCCAAGTATCAGGCCCTCAAACACACCTGCCTGGCGTGCCCGTCGAAGATGAAGTGCTGCCCAAACGCCGATGCTCGCAAAATCACCCGCGAAGAACATGAAGACGCACGCGATGTGGCACGCGCCATTCGCAAAACGCCCCAATACAAAGTCTCGGCAAAGCTCCGAAAGAAGGTTGAGATGCTGTTTGCCCACCTCAAACGCATTCTCGGGCTGGGACGACTCCGATTACGTGGCCCTTGTGGTGCAACCGACGAATTCCTCCTCGCCGCCACCGCCCAGAACCTCCGAAAACTGGCCAAGATCTTTCCCGCACCGCAGCAAACGAGCAAAGCCTGACAAGAAAGGCACTCGCGCTCAGTTCGGTACGCCTCTCTCTGCGCCAGCAACACGTTGTTTTTCAACAATATC
>NZ_JBXWQF010000059.1:0-1458 GCF_059612245.1 Ruegeria sp. CDSA079
TATCACGCCAGGGCCATTGAGGCTAAACCAACCCTCGCTGCCGCCTATGCTGAAGCAATTTGGACAATGAATGGCGCGAGAACCTATGATCTTCGTCGCGAGCTGTCACCCTACTATGAGAAACTGCCACGCTGGATCGAGGCCGGACGACACATGGCAGGGCAGAGCCCGACGCTTGATTTGAGTGTTGCCGTGGCTGATTACAATGTGGATGGGGATGCGGATCGACTTTCCGTGGCGCTTGAGCAAATCCGGCAAAGAGCGCCATTAGATGCCCGCCTGCATTTGTTTATGGGTTGGGGATACAACTGGGCCGGGTTTCCTAAAATGGCATTGAGTTGCTTTCAGACGGCGCTTCGGTTGGGCCGATATGGAGCCGTTTTCGTGGGTGCTTCCGGAGGTGCCGCCACCTCTTGCGTAATGCTTGGTCGAGACCATGATGCTATCGCCTTTGCAGAAGCAGGTCTGCGCTTCTCAAAAAACTATGCCGCGCTCCACAGCACGAGGGCCGCTGCTCACGCAATGCTTGGGGAACCTGAGAAAGCGTCTGCGGCTTTGGCGCAAATGCTGCAAATGGAGCCTAGTGAAACGATTTCGAAGTGGCGTAGCAACGTGGACTATGGCGGCTCTGAAGGCGCTAAACGCTACTTTGAGGCACTTCGCCGGGCAGGGTTGCCAGAATAGCGGTGCCGGAACCAAGTCGCGCTGACAAATCCGGCAGCTTGATCGCGCATCTTGGTAACTGCAAAGCACGGATTTGAATGTCCGCTTCGGGCTGCGACAAGCCAATCGAACGGATTGCAGATAATGGTGACTCTGGGCTCATTTCAGAAGTGTACTTTTGCAGATGCTCGTGCTGAACGTCCAATCGATGCTGTGGACGAGGCGGCCCTGTTGAATCTACTGTCTTTGCAGTATCGATGGAGTGGGGCGGGTTATGGCGACATTTGTATTGATCCACGGAGCGTGGCAAGGGGGATGGTGCTGGGCTCGCGTAGCCGCCCTTCTGCGCAAGGAGGGCCACGACGTTTTCACCCCGACACTGACAGGGTTGGGTGAACGTGCTCACCTCGTGAGTGACGAAACCGATCTGGCCATGCATATCGAGGATGTCCTGGGGGTAATCAGGTGCGAAGAACTCTCTGACATTGTTTTGTGTGGTCATAGCTATGGCGGCATGGTTGTCACCGGAGTGGCGGATAGAGCGCCCGACCACATTCGCTCGCTTGTGTACCTCGATGCGCTCGTGCCGGACGATGGGCAGGCGGCCTTGGACGTTTTGCCTACGGATATCGCGGCAGGGCTTCGTGATAGTGCTGTCGATGGCAAAGTCGCGCCGGGCCTAGCGGAGGCTTTTTCGGTGAATGGAGCAGACTGTGCGGGTTTTGTTGCAAAGATTTGAGCCCGTTGAGTTGTTTCAGCAATCGCTTGTGAGTCAGATGGCGAGCTCAGCGAACT
>NZ_JBXWQF010000060.1:0-1231 GCF_059612245.1 Ruegeria sp. CDSA079
TGGACCTGTCCCGCTTTTGTGCCGCCCCAGGTGCTCGTTTAGGCCACTTTCCTTTCGAACGCGACGGGGCTTTTCCAGCCCAATGCTGAGTGTCGGCGACGTGGATTGTAAAAGCCGTTGATGTATTCAAAGATCGCCATCTCAGCCTGCCGCCGGGTTTCCCATGACCGTCGCCAGATCAGCTCTGCCTTGATCGTCTTGAAGAAGGTTTCGACTGCGGCGTTGTCATAGCAGTTGCCCTTGCCACTCATCGACACCTTGAACCCATGCTGGCGCAGGATCTTCTGGTAGTCGTGTGAACAATATTGGCTGCCCCTGTCCGTGTGGTGTATGCAGTCTTTCGACGGTGACCTGAAGGCGATGGCCATGTTCAACGCACGGATCGCCAAGTCCCGTTTCATCCGGTTGGAGACCGCCCAGCCAATCACGCGCCTTGAATGCAGGTCGAGGATCACGGCAAGATACAACCAGCCCTCGCGTGTCCAGACATAGCTGATATCGCCCGCCCATTTCTGATTGGGCGCATTCGCTGTGAAGTTACGATCCAACAGGTTTGGCGCAATGTTGAACTTGTGGTCGCTATCGGTTGTGACCTTGTGTTTGCGCGTTCTCACTACGGATATGCCGTTCTGACGCATGAGGCGACCGACCCGACGGTGTCCAACATCCAAACCGATCTCCTTCAGTTCCTCCGTCATTCGAGGCCGACCATAACTGCCCAGGCTGAGACGTGACTGTTCTTTGATATGTGCCAGCGTGACCAGATCAAACCGCTGTCTGCGGCTGGCTGGGCGGTTGCGGAAAGCGCGTAATCCACGTGTGCTGACGCCAACAACGCCACACAAACGGTTGGTTGGGAAGTCGGCCCTATGCTCTTCGACAAACCTAAATCTCATGGCTTTAGGCCCGCAAAGAACTGGGTGGCCTTTTTTAAAATCTCCCTCTCCTCCTTGAGAAGCCGGTTCTCACGTCGAAGCCGATCATTCTCTTTGGCCAGGTCCAAATCCTCTTTCGAAACCACGTCCGTGTCTCGATGTGACGTGACCCATTTGTTCAGCGTCGACATGCCAACACCCAGATCCTCCGCCACTTGCTTACGCGTTAACCCACTGGTCAGTGCGATCCGCACCGCATCTTGGCGAAATTCGTCCGTTCGTTTCAGTCCCATAGTTAATCTCCTTTGGTGCAGTAAATGCTATCAAAGGAGCGGCATCAAACCGTGACAGGTCCA